>JBLIRM010000080.1:0-13607 GCA_049472295.1 bacterium
AGTGGCACGATCATAGGCATTGCGGTTCAAGCTCATCTCTGTCCAATATTGCATGGTCCTTTGTAGATCATAAAAGGCATAATAGTGTGTTCCCAATTTCTTGCCCAGATAGATTGACGCTCCTACAATCAATATGAGTATTATGATAGAGATCTTGCCGATTCCTTCGGAATTTTTTAGTGGATTCAGCATCTTTTCCTATTTCGATTTTTCTAATGGATATGAATGCGAAAATGCATAGCACAGATCAAACATTAAAATCTTTTCACAGATCAGGGTAAAAAGCAACACCCTTTTCGGAGAAACGTGATCTTCAGGAAATTAAACCTGATATTCCCTGGTGCGAGTAACACCCTGTCCCTCCCGAAAATTATATCCGAACATTAAATCCTTGCCTTTATCCCTAAATCCATAATTGATGTAATAGTAAAAAGTCCCAAAAAAGGTCATTGCGAGCGAAGCGAAGCAATCTTGCATGTCATATCTCATTGTATTTATTAGATTGCTTCGTCGCTGCCCCCTTCGCTTTGCTCGGGGCTTCGGCTCACCCTCGCAATGACTCTATAAATTACTTTTTACGAGTTTATCATAATTGATCCCTAAAAATTAGGTCTAATAATTCTCGGGCAGGGCAGGTGAGCCCTTCTCCTTTGTTCTTGAAAAATAAGGTAACAAAAGATAAAATACATAGATTTATTAATCGTGTTGAATCCTGAGAGCCTTTATAGGTGTCTTGCTTCCGGTATCTGGATAATTTCATAATTCAAGCACTGATACAGAAATATTCCGGGGAGAAATATAACCGATGATTGTAATGAAATTCGGCGGTTCATCTGTTGCTAATGGAGAGAGACTTAAGAATGTCGCTGATATCATTCATTCCGAAAAAAGACCCAAGGTAGTGGTTGTATCCGCTATGAGCGGGGTAACAGATAGCCTTATCGAGATTGCCAAGACCGTGAAAGATTTTTCAAACGATATTTTAGAGCAAAAAGTAAAAGAGCACGGTGAGTGGTTAACTAAAAAGCATACTGAAGCCATAAGCATTGCAATAGAAGATAAACAAATCGCTGAAGAAATATCTGCAGCAATCAATGAATTAATTGAAAGATTGAGGATGGCGCTCCTAAATATTGGCCATTTTGAGGGACTAAGCCCGAAAGGCATGGATTATATCATGTCCTTTGGTGAGAGATTATGCATAAATGTTTTGTCAGGCACGTTAAGGTCAATAGGAATAGACAGTAAGCCTTTGACAGGATTTGAGGCCGGGCTTATTACAGACTCGAGTTATGGAAGGGCCAGGCCGATATTTCGGGAATTAAGAAAAAGGGTCAAGGGATATTTAAGACCCATGGTCGAGGAAGGGATTACTCCTGTGGTTTCCGGTTTTATTGCCGCTAATGAACACGGAGATATGACGACCTTAGGCCGTGGCGGCAGCGACTATACTGCTTCCTTGCTTGGAGCGGCTCTTGAAACAGAAGAGATACAAATATGGACTGATGTGGATGGTATCATGACAACAGATCCCAGAATAGTAAAGGAGGCCAGACTGATAGATCGGCTTTCTTATGTGGAGGCACTGGATCTCGGTTATTTCGGGGCAAAAGTCATTCACTCCAAGATGATAGAGCCCGCCATGGTCCATGATATCCCGGTAAGGGTAAAAAATACCTTTAATAGGGACAATGAGGGAACCTTAATCGTAAGAAAGCAGGAACAGACTGAAAGGGTTATTAGAGCAGTAGCCTTGTTGCGTGATGTGATGATCGTAACCCTGTCCGGTGTAGCCATGGCTGAAACCCCTAATGTGGCGGGGAGGGTTTTTTCTGTTTTAGGTGAGGCAAATATTAATGTCATTATGATCTCTGGTTCGAGTGAGTCCAATCTTAGTTTTGTCGTAAGCAGTAAGGATGCTGAAAAGGCTATAGAATTATTGGCTCATAAAGTAAAGAGTGATATCGTTGAAGGCCTTTCTCTCATACATGATGTGGCAATCATTTGCGTTGTGAATGCAGGAATGGCCGGAACAAAAGGGGTAGCGGCCAAGATTTTCTCTGCCATTTATGAGGCTGATGTCAATATAATGATGATTGCCCAAGGTTCGAGTGAAGTCAATATTGCCTTTATCGTCCATGAAAGGGATGCGGAAAGGGTGATCAGGGTACTGCATAAAAAATTTATCGAATAAATGAAGAAATCGGATATAATTTATATCATGTCAGTTCTTTCCCATTATAACCCAAATAAAGAGAATGGATTATAGGTTGTACCTCAAATACGACCCGCAAGAGTGACTAACGACTTGACCGAACGCGTGAGCTGCTTATCAAAAGGGTTCCATGCCCAACCCTTATCCAACTGTAGGCACGCAGCACACCATTCCCCATGCGGCCGGTTGCTGTGATTACAGGCTGGTTTGCTTCGAACCGGATTGGGTCGTAAGGATAGGTCGGAACATATGAGTAATACATGCTTTGCCAATAGATTTCCGGTTTCATGGCGTCAGCTAAATTCCCATATCCAATGATCGTGGGCCATGAGGATTGGCGTAAAGCCGATAAGCTCAAGGGGGCTGTGGGGAAAACCAGCGAAACCGGATATTGGTAAACCCCGCCTAATGTCTCTGTTGGCCAGCCTATCGTACTGCTCATCAAATTGTAGTTGCTGCCTGATGCTGTCCAGTCGTAAAAATACAATGGATCCGGAACTGACCATATATCGGTTAGAGATTGCCCAGGCAATTGAGTTGGATAACCATAAAGTATAAAACAGCAAGCCAGCAATATTGTTAGTATATATATTCCCCAATTTCTTGTTTTCATATCTTTGTACCTCTATTTTAAGGGTTCTTTCATAAAACCTGAAAAATTTTTTATGGTTATGTAAAAATTACCTCCTCATTTTAAATTTTATAATAAGATGAATTATTTGTAAAACTCAAAGAGAAATTATCGTAAAATATCATTTTGTCCCACAGAAAATCATTTGCTCATAGCCATGCTCAGGTACGGGTGCCCTCTAAAAAATCGTAGGCAGGTCCCGAGCCGAGGGTGGCCTCTACTGAGGCATTCAGGGTGCCGTCGTCCAGGAAGTCGATGGCATCGTAAATGAGTCTGATGGTGTAGAAGCGGTTGTGCACATAGGCGCCCGGCATATTGAGGAGCATGTTCAGGTTGAATGCCGCACCCAGGGTGTCACTGTCCGGCCACGCCGTGAAACGGGTACCGGAGGTCTGGGTATTGGGATCGGTGAAGAAATAGGGATAACCTGTGCCGTAATAGATACCGTTTGCAGCGAGCTGTCCCTTCAGGGCCTCCAGAGATGCCTCATACCCTTCGTCCAACTCATTCAGCTCCGCAGTGGTGAGGGTATATTCACCTGTATGGCAGTTGGTGCAGGACTGCTCATCCGCACTGATCCCGGTGATCAAACCGTTCGGGTCCTTCTCCGCAACGAGAAAACTGTGCCCATCCGGCGTCCTCATGTGGCATCCAGCGCAGGGTCCGTTGCTCCCGGTGCCTGGTGCGGCATCACTGCCGATCAGATCGTGTTCGAAATAGGCCACGTCGTCATAGTCCCTGCCGCTGTATTCATACCCGATGGTCCTGAAGAGGATGCCCCCTGCAGGGAGATAGTGGGAGTTGAAGCTGCCGAAATTCTCGCCCGCAATCACCAGATTGGGATCCTTGAGCCCCTCGCCGCTTTCCCGTCCCGAATGGCAGGTCATGCACATGTTGGAGCCGGAAAGGTCGGGCACCGCAGCGATCCGGTCCGCAGGAACCATATACGGGGCGGTCTGGGTAAAGCGTCCAGGGTCCCGGAGATTCCCGGTGTAGGAGACATGACATGCCCAGCAGTA
Source organism: bacterium (assembly GCA_049472295.1). Classification (GTDB taxonomy): domain Bacteria; phylum SZUA-182; class SZUA-182; order DTGQ01; family JAFGSM01; genus JBLIRM01. The sequence continues at coordinate 3,866 of JBLIRM010000080.1, forward strand.
GAGCACCTCCTTCTGCTGGCCTAAGGCCACGAATTCATTGTTGTTAGGATCATAGTTATTGGGATCGTTGGCAAAATTCCTGAAACCGGTGGCCGTATGGCACATCTGGCAGTCCAGCCGGTCCGAGCCCTTGAAATCATAGTGCACCCATGCCTCGCCATTGAGGTTTCCGTGTCCGGACTCCGCCCACTGCAGATTGACGGTGTTGTCCGCATCATGCGGGTCGTGGCAGTCCAGGCAACCTCCGCTGTTGGTATTGCCCGCCAGGGCATTGTGGGCCGCATTGGGGTCCACAATATATCCCTCGATCTCCCCGGTATTGGGATCGTCATAGTGCGTATCCGTGATGATCTCATCCGGATCGCCGTAGGGATTGGCATTGGGATCGTGGTAGCTCGCCGTCTGGATGCTCCCGTCCTTTTTCAGTAATTGATGACAGGCGGTGCATGTGCTGAATTCTCCGGACCAGGAGGCCGGAAGCCCGGTGGCCCTGGCACTGAGCAGCAGAAGAGGATCATGGGGATCGTGGCAGGTATGGCACTGGATGGGGAGGGCGTCCTCAATATCCGGTTTATCATCCAGCAGCGTCACGATCTCCGAATATCCCTCGGTCCCATTCGCCAGACGGATATACCGCACGGCCCCTTCGTGGGTATGGCACCGGGCGCACAGTGACCGCACATCCGTAAGGCTCCCATCCGCATAGGTGTGTTCGTTGATGGATCTGGCATGGGGGGAGGTTGTGTAGCTCTCGTATATCATTGCACCCTCCGGATGAAAGGGGAGGTGGCTTTCGGGGAAAATACTGTTGTGGCATTTCCCGCACTGGACGGAGCCCGGCCGTTCAGTGCCCAGGGGGCCTATGCCGTAATGGTGGCCGCCGGGGCCGTGGCAGCTCTCGCAGCCCACCAGGGGCCGGTTCTTCCTGCCCAGAATCTCCACGCCGAAGGCGAGATAGAATGTCTCAAGCAGCAGCCCGTCGTCCAGTGGATCGTGGCACACAGTGGTGCAGGCGGGATCCGTGCCCAGGCCGGAATAGCCGTAGGAGGGGAACCCGGTATTTTCCGGATGCAGGTCCACAAGTTGGTGGTTGGGGTCAATGGATTCATCGTTCCCGTGCGGTCCGTTCAGCCATGTGGAGAATCGCACGGGGTATTTGGCCTGCAATCCGTCGGCATGGCAGTTGAAGCAGTTCGTGATCCCTGCATAGGGTATGCCTGCGGATACCTGGTCCGCCCCTTCTCTGCTGCTTCCGCAACCATACAGGATTAAAAAGATCAGCGGTACGATCATAATGAGCATCAAAATCAAAACCATTCGTTTCATGGGAGTTACCCCCTTTTTCTAATGACATCTGCGACAGGTCTCTCCGTCGCTTGCCCTTTCAAGGTTCTTTTTTATCTTATGCCAATCCCTGGGATGGGGATTGATCCTGAGTCCGGTCCTTGCGCTGTGGCACTTGATGCATACATCCGCGTCTTCGTGGCATGTCTGGCACATATGGAGATCCCGGCGCGCCTCCCTGGCATGATTGCTTGACCATGCATGGGCAGGCAGCACGCTGTCCGGGTGGCATGTCTGGCACTGGTCCTCGGTAAAGGTGGCGTGCCTCGGATTTCCGATGGTGGTCGGCAAGTCCGACCAGTTCCTGCGGTGGGAGTAAAGCCTCAGATCTGTTCGCCGGAACCGGTTGTGGCATTTGTTACAGAACCCTTTCTCATGGCATGCGGAACAACTCCTGGAGTCCGCCTTTGCCTTGATGGGATGAGTGACCAGGTAGTCGGAGCGGTGGATGTTGGCCGCCTTTGTCTCGTCCTGGAAGCTCCCTTTGTGACAGTCCAGGCAGAAGGCCTCCTGGTGGCATTTGCTGCACAGAAATATCTCATCACCGGTGCCTTCCAGGGGATTGTAGTTCTTATGCTCCCGGTACCAGAAACTGCCATGGGTATCCACCTTGCCCAGTTCGGTTTTCTTCATCTCATCCATGGTATGGCAATTCTTGCATATGCCCTGTTCAGGGAAAATGGTAAGGGCATCCCTCTCATGACATGCCTCGCACTGCTCCAGATCCTCGATCTGTTTGTGGGTCTTGTGTGAAAACTGGGCTGCCGAGGCCAGGGATGCGCAGACCAGAATAAGAAGCATTATGTTGAGTATCCTTTTTGTCATTCCTTTTTACCGCCCCTTTCCTTTGTTGCCTTGAAAGGCATATGAAAACTTGATCCGGGCACGAATATCATGGTTATGATAAACACTCTTCAGACCCTCCACCTTGGTATAGAGATACATCCGATGGGAAAGATAGTAGGTGAGATCCATGAAGTAGCGGCTTGCTGTCTTGCTGGATTCCATATCATACCGCTGGTAGGAGTCCCCTTCGATCCCTGCACCGATATTCAGGGCATTCGAAAAATAATAGCGTCCTTTCAGATTCCCGCCGATGAGCTCATCAGCCCCCTCCCTGATCAGGGCCGAGGCGTATAGATCCATGCTCTTGTATCGCCTGATCACTGCCCCCAGTTCAAATTTATCCGTATCCTCCCACTCGTCGAAGAATTCGTGGATATGGGCGCCGAAGATGCTTACCCAGGGATTTATGCGATAATCGACCTGAAAGTCGGTCTCGTGATATTCTTCAACAGCAAAGACGCTGTAAATATCGGTGGCATCAAAAATAGGGACATTGTAATAATAATCGAGGGAGAGGGTGAGGTCCTTCCGGATGAATAATTTTCCACCCAAAAAGTATGTGTCCACCATCTCTGATAGGAGGTCATACCGGGCCTCCGCATGAAATTTGGCCAGGGTCTTAATCCGGTAGCCCAGGTCCAGACCGATGGCCCTGCGGGCTACGTCCCAGTGGTCATCCTTCTGGAAGAAGCTGAGTCCTATGTTGGTATTGGGGATGTTCAGCACATCCAGGGTGCCCCCGAAGAGCACATCCCCCCTCTCATATTTCTCCTCGTACCTTACGTCACCGCCTGCAAACAGGGTGATATTCAGCCGCTTTCCTACCTCATTGACCCTTAGCTCGATCCCATCGGTTAGCGCCGTGCCTGCCACGGTGCTGATAAAATGCCTGCCTGCCGTTATATCCGTGTGGGGCATCACATCGTTTATATTTAAAAATGCCGAATAGATCCGGCTCTCAGTATCCTCTTTGTTATTTATATCCGTGGCCAGCCTGCCGTAAAAATAGAAATAATGGTCACGCCCGAATTTGATGGGATCGTTCAGTGTGAGGTTGAGATACTGATAGAAAGGCCATGCCTCTTTCCCCTCCACCGTATCATAGCTTTCCACCACCGTGGTCAGCCTGCCGTAATAACCGATCTCTGCGCGTGCCCGGCCGCAGGAAAGGAGAAGCAGGAGCAGAAAAAGGATCGGCAAATATCTTCGCACTAATCCTCCTTTCCAAAAGGAAAGGTTCAGGAACCATGAATTGTGTTTGTATCAATAGAGTCTGATGGACGTAACGGCTTGGTTGCAAGGATGTGAAAAAAATCGAAGTAAGAACTAACCAATCAGGCGCATCAGAACAACATTATTACGGGTGAAGAGTGCGCATCAGTCTGTGAATAAAGGATCGGAAAACCTCAGTGAGGGAAGGACAAGAATCGTATGAGAAAGAAAATTTAAATATTATATAACGTATATATGTATAGTATAAATAACGCCGATCGGATTTGTCAATTATATCTTAAAAACCTTTCAGCCGTTCACACCCGTTGTATTTGAGATCCAGTCAGAATACCTCCTGCCTTACACCGCATCATGATGACGATGGTTTCCTCACCTTCGATCTGCTGATACTCCTAAGGCAATCTCCATTCCGCTGATAAAGGAGATTTTAAGGAGGATATGAAGGCGCATATGCGCATATCCAGGATCTTAAATTAAATCTTAAAAAATGGATTTAACCCTTTTTTCGTTGACTTTGTCATTGGGCAGGGAGTATATTTTTATAAAGTATTCTTATTCTTCTCTCCTCATCTAATAAAAAATTATATGAAAAGGTGTAAGTTGATAAAGAGGTATGCATTGATCCCAGTCGGCATTTTTTTCGGGATCATGATTGTATCCTTCCATTATGGTATTGCACATCCCAATCAAGGCCAAACAAATAAGCCGCAGCAGCTGATCGGCCCTCAAAATGAAGGGGATTGATTTTACAAGGTATGACATCCTCGAGTCATGTGATCCGAAAAATGCCCATAAAGCGATCCTCGCAGAGGAAGATATCGGTTTGATGCTCCCGTGCAATGTGATTATTTATGAAAAGGGTGATGGGAGAGTCATATGCATTATCAAACCTACCATAGCCATGGGAATGATTGATAACAAAGAGCTGAAACAAATCGCAGAAAATGTGGAGGCACAGCTTAAAAGGGTCTTTGACTCAATCCAATAAAGGAGGATTGAAAATGAAAAGGATACTCATTTGCTCGATTGTTTTGTTTTTTATTGCAGGGCCTTTCTATATATACGCCCATGCAGATGTGAAAGGGGACAGATCCCATGGAAGATCCTTGGAGGAAGTCCTTGAAGAAATCCGCCAGAGTCAAGAAATTGGAGAAAATGGATCCGTTGATTGTGCCAGGGTGACAGATGAGCAGTTTGAAGAGCTTGGCGAGGCATTCATGAGCATCATGCACCCGGACCCTGAAGAACATGCCCTTATGGATCGAATTATGGGCGGGGAGGACTCCGAGACACTCTCAGCAATGCACAGGACCATGGGTGCCCGCTATCTCGACTGCTATAGCGGAGGCATGTTTGACGAGATGGGGCCGGGCATGATGGGTGGATGGATGATGTCTCCCGGAAGAGGCGGGGACCTATGGAGAGGGATGGGCTTTGGTTATGGAAGAGGCCTGATGCATTATGGATTCGGAGGGATTTTTATGTGGATCTTTTTTCTGGTAATTATTCTGGTATTGGTTTACCTTGTATTTCATGTCACGAAATTCAGAGCCCCTGGCAAAGAAGAGCCTATGGATGTTTTAAAAAGACGATATGCCAAAGGGGAGATTAACAAGGAGGAATTTGAACGGATCAAAAAGGACCTGGAGGTTTAGGGATAAAAACCGGGCCGTATCGTGGCTCAGCATCATTGCACTGGCTTGTGAAGCCATCATCCTTCTGATCCGGTTGATCACTGTAAAATGGGTTTTGTCTTTTCTCGGAATAGGGGGCGGGTCTGTGTCATTGCGGCCATCAATGCCCGGTTTTAAAAATTCGGAAGCAAATTGAAGCATAAAGGCATCGTGCGAGTCTGATTCACGAGGGGTCTTACTTTCTCTGAATCATGTTGATCGGATACCGAAATTTATACCGGATATGCCTTGAGTTTTTGACATAATGTGAGTCAAAATCGGTATGGATTGAATTATGAATCACCTTTTATTAACAGATTGATTGACCAAAGGGTAAAGCGAATCAATTGAACCGTAAGATAGAGCAGAAAGCCGATCCGGATGCCGTCAGATAAAAGCAATGAAAATCCTTCCCATAGTCTAAACATCATTTTGCACCACACTGATTACTTCAGTTATGAGTTAAAATAATTGGATACTCAAAGACTGGATATTTTTGATTGAGTAGGTAGATTCTTAAATATTTAAGGTATATTTAAATTATACTACTCAAAAGCCTGTAATGTCAATGTTTAAGGGCAACCTTGGACTTGCTGAAAGAGTTTATAGTAAACGCCAGAAGTAAGTGGCCATTGCGAGGGCATTAGCCCGAAGCAATCTAAAAAACAGATTGCTTCGCTTCGTTCGCAATGACTCACCATCATGTCACGTTATTTATGGCGTTCACTATAAAACAGCAAAAGAAGCAAAAAAAGGTCTTGTTTGAAAATTTTTATATTCATAAAATGAGTTGTTGGAATGATTGACCAATAGGACTACCAGTGAACAACCTCAATCGAAGTGGTGGCCATTGCATACCCCCCCTCGAATGTCAAAGAAGATGATTTCAAGCCGGTATATCCCTGGAAAATTGGTCTTAAAAGTCTCCAGATGGTATCCCCATTACCCACATGGTCAATGGAACCGATATTACATGAGGCATATACCTCATCTCCATCGGGATCCTCTACCCCTGCATTCAGGATGATCTCTTTCCCTGACCGAATGACACATCATACTTTACCTTATAGATTTTTCAGGATTTTCCCTGATAAAAAAAAGGCTTTGATTATTGTATTATAAATGATAGTGATTATCTTTGATCATCCCTTCATTTGTTTTCTCATCCTATAAGATAATTAAAAACCAATTCTTCTTTATTTTATCAATTTAAATTTAACCATTTAATAGAATATTTACACAATGGTATAGGATCAGATTAATTTGAAAGATTCAGATATGAAAAAACAGATCATAGTTTTTACCTTTTCAGCGTCTTTGCTTTTTTTCCTTTTTGTGTTTTTTTCTTGTCAGGCACATACTGCTTGTTTTGGCGATGTAAATGGGGATGGATCTATAACGTTACTGGATTTTAAATGTATATTACAGGCTTCTGCAAAGATATGCCCGACCTTGTGCGGTGAATGTGATCCAATCTCTTATGATATCAATGAAGATGGACTGATAACTTCATTTGATGCAATGGAGGTCTATAAAAAGGTTATTGGTTCGGAATCAATCCTGGATGATATATGTCCGATACTCACTCCAGAAACAGAAACACTCTATGGGAATCATATTACTATAGATGATCAGAGGTGTTTTTCTGCTGGTGATGATCTGATTTTTACGATTTCAGTGAATGATGCACCCAATGATGTAACGTTCTTATATCTAATCATATTATATGATTCCGACCGGTTGGAATATAAGAATGCCATATTTGGAAACTTAATTCAGGAACCTCACTACATTTTTATCAATAATAAGCAAATAGGTATATTGATCATCTCAAGTGATTATGCAGGTATTCTGCAAGAAGATACTGGTTCACTTCTGGAGCTGAATTTTGGTGTCAAGAAATGTGAAGGATCTAAGCTTGTGTTATTCGATTTTTCCGATGATATCGCAGGTTGGACAGGTAGGCCGGGAAGAGTGAAGGTGGATCAAGGGAATCAATATGACCAATCATATCAATTGTTTTTTCCAGAAATATCATTAAATTCAGATTTTCAGACAGTATTGAAACTTTCAATAATAGAAATTTCCATGACATATCAAAAACGAATTTGGCATCAATATCAGTTTAACCTTTTACAACAGCAATTAACACAGCTATTATTCAAAAATGAGCAATATTGGCCTTACTATATACAACTTTATTGGTATTAATATTATTTTTAAGTATACAATCATTGATGTTTTAGTCAATATAGTTAAAATAAAATATTAAAAATTAGAGTTAATCAGTCAAAAACATCATTTGTTTAATCATCATAGTAACTCATCTTTTTTCTTCTGAGATTTTCAAATTATAATTGAGTTTTTACAAATAATAGAAATATAATAAAAATAATTATTAACCTCCATACTATATGTGGCATATGGCCTGGGGGGGAATGGCCGGGGCTCCGTAATATTTTTTGCATTTTTATTTTCCCCCCGTTTGTTACGGAGCCCTTTTTTTAATTAATAGATAATAAAAATCGCATGATGATAAATTCTACTAATTAATCGGTATAATTTATCTTAATATGTTTTGTTTATAATAAAATAATACTGACATATTTTTGCATTTAATTTTCATAAATCTGTAACATAATCTATACATAAAATCCAATCATATATTAGTAAAATCAATTTTATGGGGAGGCGATATAAATATCATAAAAATGATTTCTAATCTAATTTAAAATAACCTAAAAAGGAAATAAAGGAGGGAAATGTCATGGTAGCGGAGATTTTGTCTGATGATATTATCAAAATAATGCTTCTCTTGATAGTTTTTTCGATTCTTATTTTTATGTTATGTACTCAGACAAATGCACAAATTTGGAGCATGGGAACACAGACTTATTGGTTGGACTACAGTAATTTAGTCAGTGAGGCAAATCCCCAGCCGTCACCATACCCTTCCGCGTATTTTATGAATCTGGTTGGTGAGGCGAATCCCCAGCCGTCGCCATACCCGACTACGAATGTAAACACCAGAAGATCCAATACACTGACAAACAGCTTTCAAACCCGGATGACTTCAACGAGGGATCTAAATACTTCCGGTAGATAACAGATTTGTTCTTGATGGTGCATCCGGTGCATATGTCCGACCCTTGTGTAGGAACACTTTATTGTTGGAACTGGGTTGATTAAAAAAATACCTTATTTTTCAAGATAATAATGTCCAAAAGATCCCCTTTGTGTTAAAATATAGATAAGGGTCTTTTGGATTTATTTTATTAAAAACATAACCATGACTTGGAAGTATCCTCACTTTAAGTTTTAAATCTCTGATATGACAAGAAGGGCAATCAGATTGGGTAAGACATCCTTTTCGAGAATCCTTATCGTGTTTGTGGCCTTGACGGTCAGTTACTTCATGATTTTCGGGAATATGGCCCAATCCCAGGAATATGATCCCGGTATTTTGTCATGGTATTATTTGTGGCCCAATTCGATATGGTCTATTCCGGAATCCATATGGCTCATATTTCTGGATTCATTGAACCCCCGTTTTGATCCCTATTTCAACTCGATTAGCAGCTCTTTGCTGGGACATATGTCGTTCACACCTTTTTTGAGTCCCCAGACATCTATGATTTATGGTCTGGCAAGGATTCCCACCTACCGGTTTTTCGGCTCACCCTATCGGAACACCTTTCCCTATATCACTCCGGGAAGAACAACCATCCCATATGCACGTTTTGATTATCCCACCTATGTATATGGTTCGACGGAATCTTATGCAGATTGGATTTCACTGCAATAGGAAAGAAATCCGGAGAATGGATATCATCAAAGGCAGGGCCATATTGACAAGATCTCTGATGATGAAATAGAATCTTTTAAACCAAATGTATCCCAGTCATAAGTTAAATGCACATGGTTTGTGGATCCTGTTTTGTTTATTTTGATCAAACATCATATCAACTGAAAGCGATTTGATAAATTTAAGCTTATGAAACCCTATTCTGAAAACCATCGTTTTCCCCGCCTTCTCTTATATCTAATTTATTGTTTATGTGTGGCAGGAGTCCTTCTTTTATTTACTGTAAAAAACTATGAATCATACGATGGCATAAAAAATCTTCGGGGTTTTGATGGATTTCGGCGTGCACGTTTTCCTGATATGATATACGGAAAGGCCTATAAGCCATGGGTATTCAGGGCATTGTTGCCGATAACGGTTCGAAGCCTGACATATCTTGTCCCTGATTCGATTAAGGCACAGGCTATAAATTATGCCCATGAATCAATTACCATAAACGAGACCTTGGGGTGGGACCCGGATTATTTCCCCGAATATGTCATCGCCCTGTTGGTCATGTTTCTGTCTCTTTTGGGATTTGCCTTTGCACTGCGGGGCCTCTTTTCGGAAAACTTCGAAAGCCCGGTGATTGTTAAGGACCTGATCCCTGTTTTTGCTCTGTTGGGGTTGCCTGTATTTTTTAAATATTACAGCTATATCTATGATTTCCCAACCCTCTTTTTCTTTACTCTCGGATTAGCCCTGATTGTTCGAAACAGGTGGTATTTCTATTATCCTGTTTTTATTCTTGGCTGCATTAATAAAGAAACCACAATCCTGCTGACTGTGATATTTGCTATCC
>JBLIRM010000081.1:0-13851 GCA_049472295.1 bacterium
AAGAACTGGCCGTGTCCGTATCCCTGGTTTCCCCTGAGCCTTTTCTCTTGATGCCTCATATGCATTTCCGGGTTTGACCTGTCCAGACAATCCACGAAGCTCAGGTGAAAACCATTTCGTCTCAATAATCCGGCAATGGATAATAGACCCAGAGGCTGAAGCCAATAATCGTAAGCAGCAAAGTCGTATATCCATGGATTTACGAGAAGCAGATGCGCATTTGAACGATGCATAGATGGTGCTCAATGTGAAGGGTGATGCCTATCAGGGCGCATTGAGGACCGCAGCATAGGCATAAACCTCACCCCATCCGTAAGTCTGGTCCCAGCCGGTCACCCCGAGATCTATGGCTGTGCCCTCGAGGATATTCCTCAACTGAAGGGGTGTGAGTGCCACAGTGCTTTTACTCAATACAAGGGCTCCTACACCTGCTGCCAGTGCACAGGCAGGGGATGTGCCTTCCATGAAATAATAGAAGAAGGTGGAAAGGTTGGTGCCGTCATGGGTCTGCTGTAAGATGCCGTCGGCATAACCGTCGAGATTCTGGTCCACAGTGATATTTCCGCCTGGCGCCACAAGATCCAGTTCGGCCCCGTAATTTGAATAGGCGGGTTTTGTCCGGTCATATTGGACCGCACCTACGGAGATGCACTCCGTGTAAGATGCCGGATATTCCGGGACAGTGGAGCCTGCGTTTCCGGATGAGCTGAAGATGCTCACACCCTGGCCATTGGCATATTGAACAGCGGTCTGTTCTGTAAGGGAGATCCCAGGGCCCCCCAGACTCATATTGATTATCCGGGCGCCATTATTGGTGGCATAATAGATTCCATCCGCTTCATCAGCGATAGTCACATTTCCTACGCTGTCCATGACCTTGACCGCCAAGACGGTGCAGGAATACGCCACACCTGCCACACCCAGTAAGTTGTTTGTGGTTTGAGCAATACAGCCGCACATGTGGGTTCCGTGGCCGGCATCGTCATCCGGGTTCGGATCGGCGTTGACAAAATCCCAGCCAGCGAGGATCAAGGTGCCTGCAAGATCAGGGGCCTGAGCGTAGGGTGCGGCATTACGATAGGCAACGCCCGAATCCAATAGAGCAACCTTCACCCCAGTGCCTGAGGCCAGGTCCCATGCCCAGTTGGTATACATATGGGGTAAATGCCACTGATACCTGTAATATGGGTCATTCGGGGTCAGATGTGCATGCCTGTAATAATTGGGTTCGGCATAGAGCACAGAAGGCTCCATTGCCACTCGCTCTGCAGTATCGCGTACGCTCTGAGTGCTTGCAGTGGCCACCAGAGTGTAACCGGCATATGAACTGGTTTTTATTTCCGTACAGTTATGTCTGCTGAGTACATATCCCCTTTCTTGGGGCGGAACACCCGGTTGAAACATAACTATCAATTGGCGGCTTACATAGCCTGGAATTCCGGGAGTATAGCTGACACCCAGGGCCTGACTTGCAGGGGGTCCTATCCTTAATTCTCCCGTATCTGTGCCGGCAATCAGGCCGGGTGTTGCCGGAGGCGAGGGCGTAGCCTCCTGACCGGTTCGCCATTGCGGATCCGGCCGAAAATAGGCATCCATGGATACCGGATTGTTGTAACTACTGAAAATAAGATTCAGAGAAGCGGGAAATGCTGATGAATAAAAGGGTGCAAAAGACTGCTGAGTACGACTGTAAGGGCTAAAACCAAAATAATTTGTGGGTCCGTAATTTGGATAAGTGGGTGCGTAATTCGGGTAGAAGGAAAAGGGATAATTCAAGTTCGATTGAGAAGACCTGGGGTAATAATATGGTGGTGAAAAGCCCCCGGAAAATATGGGATTAAAATAGGGCGTTCGGGGCCAAAAAGGCTGAAAATAAGGAGCATAAGGGGTATAATAGGCACAGAGGAAGGAAGCGTGAAAAGAGAGCGCCAAAATAAGCATGGTTCCTAAGATGAAGATAAAGATATAATGACGTGACTTTCTTGCTTGATTAAAATTTTTCATATCCCTTCCCACCTTTAAAAAATTTTTTTGGTTTTTTGAATCCTTGTTGTTTAGTGGCCAAGTATTAATAAAATAATATAATCAATATGATATAATTTAAACTGATGATGGGTGTTGATTATAGAGACAATTAGCTATTATTATTTATAAGTTAGTAGATTTCAATGCCATTTGTCAAATAAATCTTTATTATTTGTTATATGATTGGGTTATTGTTAAAACCCCAAAACTCATTCAAAGGGATTCAATCCGGAATCACGTAAAGGTATAGGCCCTCGCTTTGAAAAAGCTGACTTGATAGGATAACCATAAATATTTTTGAGATAGTCTAATTCTTATTTATGACGGTTCAATGAACCATATCTTTACTAACCGGATCCGATAAATCTGAAAATTGACATACCCCTACTTATAACTCTATAATTTTCTTTATGGATAAAGATCAATATGACAGCTTGATCCTCAGATGCCCTTCCCTTGGGGGAGAGGTCCCGTTTCAGTATTGCAGGAGAATGAATCAAGGCACCCCGTGCAGGAGATTGCCTGTATGCTGGGCAGAACGATTCGATATCATTGGATATATAAAGAGATTCTATTCTACCGAGGAGATCAAGCAGATCTTTTTCAGTACGGGTCATGGCAGGCTTGGCCAGATCATAGATAACTTAGAGAGGGTCGAAAGAATGAAAAAGGAAGATGAGAACAGAGAGGCATTGATCGATGCCATACGGAAAGAGGCGGCAGAGGGAAAGATAACCTGCGCCAAGGCCTGGTCGTTGGCTGATCAATTCGGCTGCCCCAAGCTGGAGATGGGTATGCTCCTGAACGAGCTGAAGATCAAATTGATCCAATGTCAGCTCGGATGTTTCTGATTAAATTATTATGCCATACCATATTTTTGGTCCAGTGCCTTCAAGACGGCTCGGAAGATCATTGGGCGTTGATCTCATCCCATACAAAACCTGCAGTTTTGATTGTGTCTATTGTGAATTGGGTCCAACCACATGCCATACCAATAAGCGCCGGTCTTATAAGGATATGGATGCCATCTGCAGTGAACTCGAGGAGCGTCTTGAAAATCTAAAGGGGGAGTTGGATTACATTACACTGGCGGGTTCCGGTGAACCCACACTCAATTCCGATCTGGGTCTTATAATAGAAAAGATAAAAACAATGACAGATTGCCCTCTGGCCATCTTGACGAATAGCTCTTTATTGTTTGATCCATTGGTCAGGACCGAATTAAAGCCTTTGAATTTGATTGTGCCATCTTTAGATGCAGTGAGCAGTAAAGTCTTCCAACGGATCAACCAGCCTGTCAAAGGCATTGACATCAAGATGATAATAGATGGATTGATCCGGTTAAGAGAAGAGTTTAAAGGGAATATCTGGCTTGAGGTCCTGGTTTGCAGTGGAATCAATGATCATGATTCAGAGCTTGATTTGATAAAAAAGGCTGTAGACAGAATAAGGCCGGATCGTGTGCAGATCAATACGGTTTTCAGACCACCATCCCTTGAAGGGATAGCACCGGTATCAAAAGAAAGATTGGAGGAAATCGAGGCATTCATGGGACCAGTGGCCCGGGCCGTCGGAAGGGTTTCCGGCAAGAAGGGGGAATTGTCAGGCTCAAGGAGTGTAAGAACCAGGATAAATATGCTGCTTAAAAGAAGGCCGTGCACTGTGGAAGATATCTCGGAAGCTTTGTGTATCTCAAGGCTCGAGGTAATCAAGCTTCTGGATCGGATGATGGAGAAAGGTGAGATCTCCAGGATCCGTCATCAAAATACATCTTATTACAAAGCGAATGTTTCTGAAGAGGAATGACAACCTGACTTTTTGTGTTTTTGTTTCAATCAATCATAAAAACAACTGCATTCAAAAAAATAAGACTATTTGACCATTCCCCTTGAATCAATAAAAGGGATCCCAATCATAATTTATCCAAAAGCTGCCGATATAGATATAGAACGCCTGAAATTTGATTCCCCATGAAGAATAATGGGGCAAGGCCTGTTGAAGATCGAGTCAAAGTGATTATCTCTGAAATTTATAAGAGAAGGAGATTAAAAAATAATATCCCCACGGATTTCCCGGATCTTGGCTTCATTGGTATTATCCTTGGTCATTGTTTTATTCAGTTTTTCTCAAACCATTGCATGTGTGGGGGCTCGTGCATTAGCTATGGGAGGGGCTTTCACCGGTGTTGCCGATGACACACAAGCCACCTATTGGAATCCTGCAGGTTTGGCTAAGGCAAGCCCCGGTCTTTATACCATGCACAATCTGAATCATAGAAAAGAATTTAATTATGATGATTATATTGGGCTATCTTACAGCTACAGGCAGCTTGGTGTGGGATTTGAGTACATCAAAAAATCCACCCAGACGAAAAACTGGATCCTCATCCCAGGATATGGCATACAATTGGGTGAAATCAATGAAGATGCTTCATGGTTACAGATAGGGTCTGCCTATGCATTCAGATTCGTCTCTTTTGGGGCTAATGTTCGTTATCTGGAACAGACATACGAGGTGTCGTGTGATCTGGTTGCTCCGGCCTTAAATATCAGGGAAGATGATTCAGCCATGGGATTCGATCTCGGGTGTTTAACTGAATTTGGTCCTTCTCGTAAACAGGGAACAAGGAAGATGTTTTCTGCAGGGGTACTGATTCAAGATCTGAATGAACCGGATCTGCTTGGGCAGAAATATATCACCAATACGCGGCCCGGTTTGGGATTCCGGCCATTGGATAATGTTTTGTTAAGCCTCGAGATATATGATGCTGCGCAGGAATATTTTCAGGAACCTCAGATCAGAATCGGATTTGAATGGGAATTTTCCACACCATATTTTATCGAGGACCTGGCCTTAAGGGGTGGTGTATATCATTTAAATAATAATTATTTACGTGCCTTTACTGGTGGACTTGGATACTTAAAGCCGGTCTCTGATCAAATCTCCTTGGGGATTGACTACGCCTTTATGGCCTGGGAAGAAGCAAGAAAGGTCACCCATCTTTTATCTGTTGTCTGCAGATTCTGATTAATCAATGATGGCATGAACTTGAGTTTCGTGCTGTTTTTTGGTTATAATATTAATTATCGGGTCAATGGATAATCAGATTCCATATGATAAGGTTTTATGTGAATTGGAGGCTATATATCAAAACAGGATGTTTCTAAAATAGACTAGTGAGCTATCTCATGATCAAAAAGTGGAGCCTTTTAGCTTTTGTATTTTTTCTGACATTTACAATAACTTTTGGTCATCTGATAGCCTGGGCTCTTTCAGCGGTAGATACCAATTTAGATTTTATTATTATTAATTATACGGAAAGTCATACTACTGATAAATTTGCCCCTGTCCCATTTACTCATAAAAGGCATTATGTGGATTATGAAGTTCCCTGCCGTGGCTGCCACCATGCATGGACAGTCGATGTCAGGGAGAATCCCATAAAATGCAAAGAATGTCATAAAGGGAAGGAAGTCAGTAAGGCTATCCTTTTAAGGAATGCATTTCATCGTTGCTGTCTAAATTGTCACCGTGAATTGCGCAGGCAGAAGAAACCAACTGGTCCGATCGGATGTAAAGCGTGTCATGTGGTTACTACAAAAGAGTCAAGGCGTTAAAATGAAATGCTGGAATGTCACGTAGTATCCCTTCCATTGATGTTTATCTGTATTTAAGGATCAAGAACATCCCTTCAATTCCGGAATTTGTCCGTGGCATATAATTATCTTTTGTGCCGTATCAATGGGTTTGATATACCTTGACATGATTAATCCCTGGCATGTAACAGAGGTGCTTTATTTTTTTGAGAATTGATAAAGTTATGGAATTTTAGATCAAAGGTATGTTCTCATCAGTAATGGTTTTTTGTTTTTTGCGTCTACATTATGATTGCATAAATTTTTGTTTTATTTAAGTATAATAGAAGTCTTAGCATTATAATATTATTTTATCCTTTAATATAAATATCCTGGGTTGTATCTCACATTGAGGAAAAATAAAGTATCCTTCCGTATCATCAAGGGTTCTTCCCACGGGGGGAGGAGGTGATAACAGCCTTTTTTATATAGTCAATCACTAACAAATTGGATCTAACTATTAATTATGATGGAGGATGAAGATGCGAGAATTGAAATTGAGAACACTTCTCACCTTGCTTCTTTCTGTTTGCTTGATTTTTGCAATAATGAGCGTTCCACGTGTGCGTGCTGCGGAAGAAGAAACCGAGGCGGACCGATATGCTGCATGGTATCAGGCGCAATACGGTACAACTCCGTGGGGCGGGACATCCATGATAGGGTATTTCGGACCGGATTATGGGATCGGAGAACAAGGGATGGTATACCAGTTCCAGGACCCTATGACCGGAAGCTATGTCAGTTATTCCAGCACAGGTATAGGTGCTGGCATGTTTGGAGCCTTTGCTGGATATGGCGGTTGGAATAGTCCTGCAGCAGCTATGTCCTATGGGCCTTTTGCATATGGTCAAACCCCACAGGTGATGCCGACACTTGGTTATGGTACACAGGGTTCGGCATCCGGAAGCCTTTTTGGGCCTCAAAGTAGTTACTATTCAGCACAGCCAGGCCTGCTGTGGGCGCTCGGCGGTGGAATAAACAACTTCTATGGGACTGGTTATGGCGGCGCTGGTGCTTATGGCGGCGGCTACTATGGCGGCTACTATGGTGGTGGCGGCGGTTACTATGGCGGTTACTATGGTGGCGGCGGCTACTATGGCGGCGGCGGTTACTATGGCGGCGGCGGCTACTATGGCGGGGGTTGGTACTAATTCATTTGAATACCCATATTGATAAACCAGCCTTTAATGTTTTAAATAGGCTTTTATTGTAGACGGATTTAAAATTTTGGGATTTTCAATGGGCCTGGCTTCAAATGGAGCTAGGCCCATTTCTTTTCATAATCGGGGGTTCATGATCTATTAGGTTTAAAACTTCAGGACGATGCATTCATTATCTCAAGGGCTTCATCCACAGAGCGCCCTTCATGAACAATACTGCAAATGGCCTTGACCATAGCCCTTTTGTTCTCATGTTGGAATGCATTCCTTCCAATGGAAACACCGCACCCCCCGACATCAATGGAGTCTTTAATGATCTGAAACACCTCCCGGTCATCCTCGGCCTTTTCCCCCCCGGCAATCACAACCGGAATCGGACAGCCTTTGACCACCTGTGCAAATCCGTCCTTGGTCCCCGGATAACTGACCTTTACGATATCGGCCCCCAATTCGGCGGCAATCCTGGCTGCATGCTTTATCCCTTCAGCGGAGCGTTCATTGCTGAATTTTTCTCCCCTCGTATACATCATAGCCAAAAGGGGCATCCCCCATTCATGGCATTTGATGGAAACTTGTCCCAGATCCTTCAGCATTTCCGACTCACTTTCTGCCCCGATATTGATATGCACGGATACTGCATCCGCCCCGATCTTGAGAGCCATCTCCACGGTATTGACAAGGACCTTGGCATTGGGATCCGGCGCCCATACCGTACTTCCTGAAAGATGCAGGATGAGGCCGATATCCCGGCCATGCTTTCGATGCCCGTGCAAGGGCAAACCGATATGCCCCAATACTGCATTGGCACCTCCCTCGGCAATCTCATTGACCATATCCCTCATATCCACAATACCCTTGATAGGGCCCATGGTTACCCCGTGGTCCATAGGGACAATAACGCTTTTTTGGGTATTTCGATCAATTATCCTTTCAAGCCGTATACTCTTTCCAATCCCCAACATTTTTAAACCCCCTTTAGCTTTTACATGAATTATTAAGATAAATAAATAATAATTTCAAAAAATTATAGATTGTAGCGTTGAATGTCTTCCCTGTTCGATCTGCATGAAAAGTCGTGTCCTAAACCAATGCCTATTTCATTCTCGACTCATTGAGTAGATTAACACCTTTTTTCCCAAAGTTCCAGTGGATTGGGATATCTTGATATCAATAAAAACCATAACACAGACAAGGATTTTTAAGGGATTTTACAGATTCATTTTTGACATTTTCATTTTTTAGGTTATATATATATACAAGAGATCTAAAGGGAACAGAGCCTTGATGTCACTTCATAATGCCTTAAAAATTTACGCATTCAGCGGAGAAAGGAGGATTTAGGGAGATGAAAATCAAAAAGGTGGAAAAAACTTCTAAGGGCCTCTGCAAATGCAGTGGTTCCTGCTAATACAGATTTGTATCACTCGGGGTCGGTGTCATGGGACATCGACCCTATTTTTTTATGAGCCCGGCAGGGCACACCTTTTTAAGGGGATATTCGCATTTATGAGTAAGAGGGATTTTAAGGATTATATCTGCCGCCCTTATTGCAGATTCTTTCGAGAAGGAGAGAAGGAGGAGATGTCATGCCGGGGTGCAAAGGTATTGGAGTATCTGGTTTATCTGGGTCGGTTAAAAAGTGAGGATTTGCCAAGGCATGGAAAGGATCCTCATTTATGGTCAGAATATGATCCCCATTTACAGCGATATCTTTGTCCATATTGTGCCTTTTATGCCGAAGACTGTGATTTTCAGTCACAGGATCCTCCACCGGGTTCTGAGCCTTGCGGTGGGTATATACTCCTTCGCTTGCTTATGGAAAAGTGCATGATTGATATAAGTGATTTAAAGGGAACTGCCGGTGAATCAACGAAACTGGACTGAAGGATATCTGCGGCTCGATCCGAAGGTGACCCTGAAAAGACTGGAGCAGCCCTATATTTATCACATCGAAAGGGATGAACTTTATGAAATTGACGAGAAAGCGGAATCATTCCTTTCCATGTGCAACGGATCGGCCAAAGGTGCTGACCTTACATCAGACGCTGACTTTGTTGCATATTGTCTGGAGGAGGGGCTGTTGGAGGTCCTCTATCATCCGGATCCCATAACGATAACTATCGCACACGCCCCGATGCCCTCTTTGAGATACCTTGAACTGCAGTTACTGAACCGCTGTAACCTTAAATGCCGTCACTGCTATCTGGGCCCAGCCCGTCAGGATGAGCTATCCCTCGAGGATGCGATCAAAATCTCCGGAGAATTTGCCTCAATAGGTGGCTTGCGTCTTCTTATCACCGGAGGCGAACCCCTCTTATATCCCCATTTGAAGGCTTTTATCCAGGAGATTTCAAAGCTAAGGCTTCGCAGGGTATTGTTGACCAATGGTACCCTGATCAGCGAGGAGAACATCTCCTGGCTTCAGGTGGAGAATATTCAATTCAGTCTGGATGGCTGGCGGCAGGGGCATGATCATTTAAGGGGTCAGGGCACCTTTGATAAGGTTCTTCGGGGTATACGGATAGCAAGAGATGCCGGTATCCCCATTTCCATAGCCACAATTATCCATCAGGGGAACCTGGGGGATTTTGAAAGACTTAAACTTTTTTGCGAGGAGATGGATGCAACGGAATGGGGGATCGATGTGCCCTGTGTGGCCGGCTCTTTGAAGGATCATCCGGATCTGATCGTTCCCTGTGAAAAGGCCGCTTCTTATATGAAATATGCTTATGGCGGTGGATATCACGGCTCCTCGGATGGCTTTGCCTGCGGAAGACATCTGATGAGTGTTCTGCCGACAGGTAGAGCTGTCAAATGCGGATTCTATGAAAACACTCCTCTGGGGGATGCCAGGAAGAGCCTGATGGACTGCTGGTTGAACTTAAAACATCTCCCTTTGGAATCGCTCGAGTGCAAAGGCTGTCCGGTGATTGATGATTGTGCGGGAGGCTGCCGGTTCCGTGCCCCTCATCCTCTGGCACCCGACCCGGTTATGTGTGTCTTCTATGGGATGAATCGGGATTAAGATCAAAAATGTTCCTGATAGGTCTATCTCAAAGGTTTATCATAAGAAAGACATTTGGGTATGATGGATGGGCCCTTATGATGACCGATAAATCATGCCTTGGATTCGGCCTTTTCGAAAACTTCCAGCACTTCCTTTTTAGTCGCAGCATTTAAAAGGGCTTTTCGAAAGTATTTCTTTCGTAAGAGCTTTGTAAGATGGGTTAGGATGATTCGATATTTATTGAGTTCGTTTACCTTAGGGGTTCCCATTAAAAAAATGAGCTTTGCAGGCTTATGGTCCAAGGCGTCGAATTCAATGCCTTCAAAAGACCTTCCGAAGGCGATAATAAAACGCTTTACGGAATTTGTACGGGCGTGCGGAATGGCAATAAAGTCACTAATCCCCGATGTATTGATCGATTCCCTTTCTAAGATATCCTTCAGGAAATCGTCCGGATTCAAAACCTCTTTTGAATCCCTTAAAATATCAATCAGTTCCTTGATTGCCTCTTTCTTATTCCTTGCTTTCAAATCAAGCAATATTCTATCTTCTCGCAGGAGATCCGTAAGTCTTATCTTTTTTTCTTCCTTATTGATATAGGAAAATTCCAGTTCCAACTTCTTGATATAGTTAAAAGGCAGGGTGCAGATAAATCCTTCGTTCTCAACGTTCAGAAGGTTAAGATCTTTGTCGTTTTCAATGGCAGAAAGGAGGCGTTTCATCTCTTTTTCGCCTTTGACTACAGCAATAAATGCCTTATCATAACTGGGCAGAATCTCCCCTTTGTGATAGATAAGGTTGATGGATTCTCCTACAAAACGTGTTCCGATAGTGTCTTGACCCAAAATTGTCGTATCTGTGATACCCAGTTTTATGGCCAGCTCATTGAGTGATTCCAAATATTTCTGATTATTGTGTAATACAGCGATCAACATTCTCTGAAAACCTCCAAACCGGATATAAATGTTTTGAATCATGAAACATATCTAAGATCCTATAGGAATGGACATAAAATTCTATAATTTTACTTATGAGTAGTCAATGATGACGATAATGGCTATTTTTGAAAGAGGATGAAGCCCGGCCGGCTGAAATCGAAGAAACTCTCAATGATCGGCTCATACCTAACATCCATAGTTAAGTGCGATGTATATGGTGTTTTTTCATTTTGTATCTCAGGACCCGTTCGCTGATGCCCAGTTCTTCGGCAGCCCTGGTCTGGACCCATTCATTATTCTCTAAGGCCCTCATGAGCAGTTTTCTCTCTGTAATCTTCAGTTGATTGCCCGACTGATTCTTGGCGATGGGTATTTCTTCCGCCGGAGCGGGTCGCATCTGAATGGGGAGGTCATCTTCATCGATGACTTCATGTCGGGTGAGTACAACAGCCCGCTCTATGATATTTTCCAACTCCCTTATGTTCCCCGGATAGTTATATTTTAACAGGCTATCTCTGGCTTCGCGGGTCAGCCCCTTGATCGGTTTGTGACATTTCAGACCGAATTTTTCCAGGAAATGTTCTATGAGTTTTGGTATGTCCTCCTTTCTCTCCCTGAGCGGCGGGATAAGAATGGGCACTACATTCAGCCGATAATACAGATCCTCACGGAAGGTGCCTTCCTGAATAGACTTCTCGAGATCCCTGTTGGTGGCAGCCAGTATTCGGCAATTCGCCTGAATGGTTTTATTGGAACCGAGTCGCTGGAGGCTTTTTTCCTGAATTACCCTGAGCAGTTTGGATTGAGTGCTCAGAGAGATATCCCCGATTTCATCCAAAAAGATAGACCCTCCTTCTGCTTCCTCAAACCTTCCTCGCCTCAAATTTAGTGCCCCTGTGAAGGCCCCCTTTTCATGGCCGAACAACTCCGACTCAAGGAGGGTTTCCGGGAGGGCCGCACAATTTACCTTGATCAGGGGTCGATTTGCCCTCTGACTGTGGAAATGAATGGCCTGGGCAATCAATTCCTTTCCAGTGCCGCTTTCGCCTCTGATAAGAACGGTGGTATCCGTTGGGGCCACCCGGGTGACCAGATTGAGGACATCTTCCATCTGATTGCTTGCGCTGACGATTTGATCGAAAGAGAATCTTTCCTGGAGGATCTTTCTTAATTCCCGGTTTTCTTCGCGCACCTGGAGATACTCTGTGCCTTTTTTCAGAATGACAGTCAGTTCCTGCAGGTCAACAGGTTTGGTCAAATAATGATAGGCCCCCTCCTGCATGGCTTTAACCGCCGTTTCCACAGTGCCATATGCCGTAAAAAGAATGACCAGGATCTCGGGATTGATCCTTTTGATCTGTGTCAAAAGCTCCTGTCCTGTCATTTCCGGCATCTGATGATCTGTGAGGACTAAATCCACGGGTTGTTCCTTTATGATCGACAGGGCCTCAAGCGCATTTTGACATCCCATGGCCTGGTAGCCCTTTTTGACCAGAAAACCCACCAGCATCTCTCGTTGATTCTTTTCGTCATCCACAACCAGTACCACTCTGTTATTCATATGGATTGCTGCCGCCTTTCATTTTCATTCATTGATTTATAAGGCAGGTAGAGGATAAATGTACTCCCTCGGCCCACTTCGGACTCCACCTCGATCCTGCCGCAGTGATCCTCCATAATCTTTTGCGAAATGGGTAAACCCAACCCTATGCCTCCCTCTTTATCGGTATAATAGAATTCGAATATTCTGTCGATTTGAGATGGATTGAGACCCGGACCTGTATCATGGATTTTGATCAGGGCCTCTTCCTGTGAAACCTGGGTGGTAATGGTTATTTTCCCACCATCGGGCATTGCCTGGATGGCATTGCGAATGATATTGATCAGACACTGTTTGATCTGATCCGGATCACACCAGATCTTGATTTCTTCTTTGCTGTATGATTTCTCAATAGTAACCTGATTTTTTTCAGCTTCCGCACTCAGAAAGAGGAGAAGGTCATCGATCAATCGGGTCAGAGATATGGATGTCTTGACCGGTTGTTTTTGTTTGGTGAAATTCAGGAAATCCGTGATGATTTTATCTACCCGCTTGATTTCCTCCCTGATGACACTGCTGAATTGCAGGAAGTGCTTTTGATCCTCTTCTGTGGGAGGAAGAAATTCGTTTTGAAGGCGCTGGATCGCCATGCTGATGGCATTCAAGGGATTTCTTATCTCATGGGCCACGCCCGCAGCCAGCTTGCCAATGGAGATCAACTTGTCTGCCCTTTGAATCTCCTCTTCTCTGATCTTGTGTTGATGGTAATGGCGGTATTGATTAAAGAAGATGAGCAGGATGCCGATCACCCCTAAGCTGATCAAAAGCCCTCCGAACCATAATGCCTGAGTAATCATGGCCCTTTCGGTCTCCCTGAATTTGGATAAGGAGAGGCCGACACGCATCAACCCGATCCATTTCCCTCTGAAGGAGAAGGGGTGTCTGATCTCCAATACCTCTTTTCCTATACTTGAGAGGGTAATCTGGGAGGATTTGACCGTCTGGAGGTTGGGAAAGGCATGAAAAGGCTGACGGAGGGGAGAGGGACCGGATTCCCCTTTTTGAGCAGCGATGCGATTGAACGGGTCCTCATATATCAGATATTCGATCCCTGGTTTTGCCCCGATTTCTTTGATGACCTTGGAAAGCCCGATTTCGGATCTGAAGCGGTTCAGGTAATCCGCATGGACATTGATAATAATCGCTCCGGGGTTCGTCTTTCTTGCCACAGCAACCCATAAAAGGTCACCTTGAATGGGATTGTTTGGTTCATCACCTATGAAGAGTTGTTTTTTTTGTCCTGAGAGGATCGGATTGACCATGGGAAGCATCTGGGCCGGATCCACGGGGGCTCCCGGGGCCGGAAAGCCGGGTGGAGATGAAGGCGCCAAAGAATCCAGCACAAAGCGACCCACGGCATCTGTAATAATAACCCGGAAGAGGTTTGTGTCACCGACAATCTGTTTTAATATAGCTGGATTTTCATCGGTTTGGCTCATAATTCGATCAATCAGATAGGCGTTATCTAAAAGCCTTTCAGCAATCT
>JBLIRM010000082.1:0-13653 GCA_049472295.1 bacterium
AGACCATTATGGTAGTCATCCTCTGTAATCTCTTTGTCTTTTTCCATCTTTTTGAGTTTTTCATTGCTGTCTCTGCGTGTGTTTCTGATGGAAATTCTGGATTCCTCAGCCATATTCTTGACCACTTTAACCAATTGCTTTCTTCGCTCTTCTGTCAGCATTGGTATGGCCAGGCGAATCACTTTGCCATCGTTTGAAGGATTGAGACCAAGATCGGATTTGAGAATCGCCTTTTCAATGTTGGCAAGGGCTGATGGGTCCCATGGCTGAATGACAATCAGTCTTGGTTCAGGCACGGAAATAGTCGCCATCTGATTCAAAGGCGTAAGGGTGTTATAATAGTCAACCTTAATCCCATCCAAAATAGAAGCAGATGCCCGACCGGTTCGGATCGATCCGAACTCATGGCTGATGGCCTCTATGGCCATATCCATTTTCTCTTTTGTCTCTTTATGCAATGATTTTATCATGGTTCATCATCCTTTATATATGAGCCGATAGGTTCTCCACAAATGATCCGTTTTAAATTACCTTTCTGCATAAAATTAAAAACCACAATGGGGAGAAAATTTTCCATACAAAGGGTTATTGCAGTGTTATCCATGACCTTGAGTCTTTTTTTAATCACATCCATATAAGTCAACTGATCAAATTTTTGTGCATTTTTGTCCTTTAAGGGATCTGTACTATAAATTCCATCGACTTTGGTTGCCTTGAGGATGACCTCAGCGGATATTTCAATAGCGCGAAGGGATGCTGCCGTATCTGTAGTAAAATAAGGATTACCCGTGCCACCGGCCAATATCACAATCCTCCCCTTTTCCATATGACGAATCGCTCTGCGTCTGATGTAAGGCTCAGCAACCCTTGGCATCTCGATAGAACTGAGCACCCTGGTGAAGGCCCCTAATTTTTCCAGAGCCCCCTGAAGTGCAAGTCCATTAATCACAGTGGCCAGCATTCCCATATAATCTGCTGAGGTCTTTTCTACGCAGCAGACATCTCCTGATGAACCACGGTATATATTCCCACCCCCAATGACCAAAGCGATTTCTACACCGAGATTCCTGACTTCCACAATCTCCTCGGCAATAGATAAAACCGTCTCTGACTCTATGCCATATCCTCTTTTTCCCTGAAGCGCTTCACCGCTTAATTTTAGAAGGATTTTTTTGTATATGGCTTTGTCATAGCTCATAGGCTTTCGCCCAGTTCAAATCGAACGAACCTGCGAATATTTACATTTTCACCCAGTGAGGCAACGGCTTCTGTAATCACATCCTTGACACTCTTTTTATCATCCCTGATAAAGGGCTGCTCTAACAAACAGACCTTTGCATAAAAGTTCTTTTCGAGCTTTCCTGTAATGATTTTGTCAATAATCTGTGGAGGCTTTTTGCCATCTTCAACCTGAGATTTATAAATCTCTTTTTCCTTTTCTATCACATCCTGTGGTATATCCTCTCGTCTGACATATATGGGGCTGAATGCTGCCACCTGCATCGTCATATCCTTGGCCAATTCCTTGAACTGGTCCGTTCTTGCCACAAAATCCGTTTCGCAATTTATTTCAAGGAGCACACCAATCCTTCCGTTACCATGAATATAGGAATGAATCAGCCCCTGTGATGTTTCGCGTCCGGCCTTTTTAGCTGCTGTAGAAATACCCTTTTTTCTAAGATATTCTATGGCTTTCTCTGAATCACCTCCGGTCTCCATAAGGGCCTGTTTGCATTCCATAAAACCCGCCCCTGTTTTTGATCGAAGCTCTTTGACTTGTTGCGCTGATATCTCCATGACTTCCATTTCCTTTCCTCATGATTATCGTGCGTGAAAAATGACCCTTATTTAAAATGTCGACGTCTGGTGAATCTTAGAAAGAATACCCTGTCAAGAGTATAAAATTTCACCCATTTTGTTCTGCTGTCTCCTTTTCGGGCCTTTTCATCGTACGATCCGGGGTCTTAGATTTTGGTTTTTTTCTTGGTTTTTGCTTTGGTTGAAAGGCTTTCACCTCTTTTGGCTCTTCCTCTTTCTTTTCTTCCGCCTGTTCTGCCAATTTGGAAATCCATGCTTCATTACCTTCGATAACAGCATCCGCGATATGGGATGTGATCAGCTTCAGGGATCTGATGGCGTCATCATTCCCAGGGATAGGGTAATCAATACCATCCGGATCGACATTGGTATCCAGTATTGCAATGACAGGTATCTCAAGCTTATTGGCCTCGTTCACAGCGATTCTCTCTCTTTTGGTATCAATAATAAATATGGCATCTGGTAATTTGTCCATATCCTTTATGCCTTTGAGGACCTTTTCCATCTTCTGCCTTTTCTTCTCCAGCTTAGAGCCCTCTTTTTTGGTCAAACCCCCATAATTACTATTTTCTTTCATTTCTTCTATTTTTTTAAGCCGGGTTAAACTTTTCTGGATGGTATCAAAATTTGTCAGCATGCCACCCAACCATCTCTGATTCACAAAGGACATATTACATCTCATCGCTTCTTCCTGGATCACTTCCTGGGCCTGTTTTTTAGTACCCACAAATATGATTCTGCCACCTTGAGATGTAGTGTTTTCAACAAATTGATAAGCCTCTTTGAATTTACGTAATGTTTTTTGTAAGTCAATAATAAAAATACCGTTTCTCTCTATAAAGAGATACTTTTTCATCTTTGGGTTCCATCGTTTGGCCTGATGACCGAAATGGACACCTGCTTCCAATAACTGTTTCATTGATACGTTAAACATAAAAAGACCTCCTGAATTGGGTTATTTTCCGCCATCCCAGAATACGATGAGACAAATTGGCTCATGCCAACACCCGACTCATTCTCTGAAGATGTGAGTTATGGTTTAAAAGCGTTGAAAATTCTAACACAAAAAGATAATTCATGCAAGAGATTATAAAATTTTAAGTTTTATAATCGGCATTGATGTGGACATATTCCGGAGTCAAATCGGTTGTCCAAACCTTGGCGCTTTCCTTTCCCATATGTAAATCCACATCTATATTGATATTCTTGGACTTTAAATAGGTTTTTAATACCTCTTCCGTTTCCAGAGCAAGTCCTGTGCCATTCTGCACGACCTTAACCGAGCCATAGAATATATCGATCTTTTTAGGATCAATAAAGATACCCGCAGATCCGGCAGCAGCTATGACTCTTCCCCAATTACACCCTTCCCCGAAAAGGGATGTTTTGACCAGGGGGGATTCCGCTATTCGAAATGCTATCTTTTCTGCGTCCTTTTCAGAAAGGGCTCCCTTTACATGTATACAGATCAGCTTTGTGGCGCCTTCACCATCATTGACAATCATAAGAGCCAGCTTCCGGCATACAAACTCAACGGCATCAATGAATTTCTTAACATCTTTGCTCTTGGCAGAGATGGTTTCAATTCCGGAGAGCCCATTGGCCATCAAAACGACCATATCATTTGTGCTGGTATCCCCATCCACAGTGATTCTATTAAAGGTTTGATTGACGGCATTCCGGAGGCAATCCTGGAGAAGATTTGCCTCAACAGCAGCATCTGTAACCAAAAATGCAAGCATTGTCGCCATGTTTGGCCTTATCATTCCAGCGCCTTTTGCTATACCGGCCAGATTGACATCGGTATCCGCCATTTTGATGCGAACAGCAATTTGTTTTGGGAAGGTATCCGTCGTCATGATTGCTTCGGCTGCATTTTGACCGCCATCTATCGAAAGGGATGAAGCAGCCTTCTGAATACCGGAGGCGATCTTTTCCATAGGCAGATATTCACCGATTTTGCCTGTTGATGAAACCAGAACAGAATTTGTGGGGATTTGTAGGGCTGAGGCCGTAAGATATGCCATTTGTCGGGCATCATCTATACCCTTCTCACCAGTGACGGCATTGGCAATGCCGCTATTGATGATAATCGACCGGGCCTGATGATCGAGAAGATTTTCCTTACAAATATGGATGGGGGCAGCGGATACAAGATTATTTGTAAATACCCCTGCCGCAGTTGCTAAGGATTCTGAATAGATGAGCGCAAGATCCTTTTTGGATCCCGATTTGATGCCACAATGGATTCCAGATGCCTTAATGCCTCTGACCAGAGTAATATTCCCATTTTCGATGATTTTCACAGAATATCATCTCTTGGAGAATTGATATCTGGCCCTGGCACCTCTTTGTCCGTATTTTTTCCTCTCTTTCGCTCTTGGATCCCTGGTAAGAAATCCAGCCTTTTTAAGCTTGAGTCGAAGGCTCTTATCCATATTCAGAAGTGCCTTGGCTATTCCATGACGAACAGCACCGGCTTGACCGGCCAGACCGCCGCCTTGCACATTAATGTTTATGGAAAAATTCGAGAGCATTCCTGTTAACTCTAAAGGCTCATGGACCATATGAATCAGTCTTTTAATCTTAAAATATTCTTCTGTACTGCGCCCGTTAATCAAAATCTTTCCTGAACCGGTATTCATCCACACACGGGCCACTGAGGACTTCCGTTTTCCGGTCCCATAAAAAGCCGTCTCTGACACCTTGATATACGCCTCCTTTTTCTAATATATGATCAATTTTGTAAAGGACCCTTATGACCTTTTACGAATTTATCTATTTTACCTCTCATGACATGCAAAACACAAGGCACTTTGAATATTGGTCCGTCTCAGATAATAGGATGCATACAACAGATCACTTGTCCCTTTTACCGGAGATACATAATCTGCGGGTTTTAATCTCGTATAGGCCTCCCCGTGAGGTTGATGGCAAGTGGCGCATGTCATATTCATATACTCGTCCAAATGAAGATCCTCTGGTACGTCCATGTCATCCGGAGGGATCACATTCACAGGATGTGACCTTCCGAGAGAGTCTGCAGAATGGCATTCATGACATAATGTCACAATATCATCAGTGAATCTGAGGTCTCGATAGTCAGTTTCACCAAAAACAGGTTGCCCTAAATGACAATCAGCACATCGATTTGGATCATTCATAAAATCATGTCCGTTTTCAATGGTATTCTGGGCAATAGTAATTATAGTGATCAACAAAAGGCTAAACAATATAAAACACAGTCCTTTAATTGAATAAGGTCTAAGATCCATGTTTTGCTCATGATCCCTAAAGCTTAAAATATTGTAAAGATTGACGTAATGTATTAGATGTCTGCTTTAAAATTTCGAAACGTTTTTGAATCTCCTTTAAATTGGGGCTTTTGTCCTGGATCATTATATTAAGCTCATCAACAGATTGCTTGACTTCCTTGGATTGGGAGTCGATTTCAATCATTTTTTTTCTCAATTCACTGGTCATACGACTAAATGCATCGGCCAGATCCTTGGCCTGATCTGATTCCCTTATCCGGGTATCCAAAGTCAGATTGCCTTTTCCAATCTCCTCGGCACTGCGCTGAAATCTGTAAAGAGGCCCGGCTACTTTATGGGAAATGATGATTGTTAAAATGATGGTGGCAATACCAATCAGTACCACACCGATACCGTAGGATATAAATAGTGCCGGCTGTAGGATCTCACCGGTTTGTTTAAGCTTTAGGTGGGCCATACCGTAGGAATATCCAAGGTAGGTATTGGCCTTTATATAGAATATGATACCCGATACGATACTCCCTATGATAACCAGCAGAAGAAAGACCAAAATGAATTTGGCCTGTAGCATCTTCTGGATAAAATAGGTTTTTCTTTGGTACCGCGGTTTCTGATTAGGCATCCCTTCTCCCCTTTCCTTACATTTTAAGGTTTCATAAGGAGTCTATCAGGCAGAGGTTGAGATGCTAAAGGGCTTTGGACACTGGGCCTGATGTTTATGATCCGATCCTGCAAATATTTTTAACTTTTTTATCTGTTTCCGTCCGAGTTTATTTTTGGGAAGCATGCCGCGCACGGCATGTTTAATCAAAAATTCCGGATTTTTATCCTTGATTTTAGCTGCTACAATGGATTTCAACCCACCAGGATATCCGGAATGACGATAGTATGTTTTTTGCTCCCATTTTTTCCCTGTTAGCCTGATTTTATCAGCATTGATGACGACAACAAAGTCACCGGTATCTACATGAGGGGTAAAGCTGGGCTTTTTCTTTCCTCTCAAAATATCGGCAATCTGTGTGGCAAGCCGTCCTAAAACCATATCTGCGGCATCCACCACATACCATTCCCTTTGGACTTCCTCCTTTTTGGCACTGAATGTCTTTATCATTCTACTTATCCTTTTACATAAAAACAAAAATTTAATTTTAATAAATACTAAGTTAGAAAAGATATTTTAAGGATATAAATCATGTTTGTCAAGTCGCAGTGATTGATCACAGCGATCCTCATTCAATTGTTAATCCTTGTACCATTTCGGATCCGGTTCTGCAAATATGCTGTCCCGATCCTCACATTTCTTTAGGAATTGCTCATCCTGTTCATTGATACCATTGCCTTTGGCATAGGACCATGCCATCTTTGTCAGACGTGCAAAATCCGAGTGATGCTCAACAATGCGTTTTTCAGCATAATCCTTGGTGCTCCAGTTGGTTATCATGAATTCCCAGTCTGAAGCTTGAACGATCAGAAGTTCCCTAATGGCCTGTTGTAGAATCCTTTTTAGAATTTCTTCTTTACGATCGGCCAATTCATTGGCAAGATAGCCCATTTCCAGTTCCGACCAATACAATCTCTCCCAGACCCATTCCACCTCCTTATTGATCCAGGTGCTGCTGTCGTATCCTTTGCCCCATGATGATTCCGGAAGATGTATCAGGCTTTTTGAGGGATTTCTGTTCAAATATTCAGAGCATGTTGAAAGGTTAATCTCCGGGTCACTATGGATCCATCTCAATAGTTGGTAAAGCCATGTGGGTCCCTCAAACCACCAGTGACCGAATAATTCTGAATCGAATGCAGTAACGATCAAGCTGGCTGACCCTGTTTTTTGAAAATGATTGGTAAGGGATTTTTTGATCAGCCATTTATAATGACCTGCATGTTGAGGAATTCTCTCCCTTTTTACTTCTTGCGGGTGGTAAAGGTTTTTATAGGCCATATCCAGTGTTCTATCAGTAATCCTCCAATATCGGTGCTGTCCAGGAAAATGCTTTTTGTGAAATTCCAGGTAGCTGGGATCTCCTGGGTAGCCGATCTGATGATTCCAAATCTGTTCTGATATCTTTGCGTCCCTTACAAATACATTGACGCCATCTTTCCCCTCCTTCACCATGAAGGTTTCTAAAGGTGACAGATCGGAATCTTTTGGCCATCCTCTTTCTAATTGTATCTGGTCAATCACAAAAAAACGGATATCATTTTGACTCAGAAATTCTTCTATACCCTGGCGATGATTGTAATGAATGGTATGACGGTAATGTGACAAGGGTGGACTCCACCTTCCTTGGGGCCGGTAACCGCATTCCGGTAGCCAAAAGCCATTGGCATGGCTTCCAATCAGGGAATGATAGCTTTTTTGCGCCATTTTTATCTGTGCTTGAATACTTTGGTCCCTGAGAAGCGCGGGGAAATACGCATGGGTTGCACCGCATGTAATAACTTCAATGGCCCCTATATCTTGAAGTTTCTTAAATGCCCCGATAATATCCCTCTTATACTCCTCATTGAAAGCCCGTTCAGTTTTGAAATAAAACTTTCGCCACAATGTAGCGAGCCATTCCATATGGCCATCCATTTTAAAGGATTCTGCATCCTTGATGGCATGCTCTATCTTATTTTTACAATATGTTTCAAATCGATCAGCAAAAGCCGGGGCATGAAGCTGTTCAGCAAGCACAGGTGATATATTGATGGTGATCTTCGGCTGTATTCCATCGCGAACAAGTCGATTAAAGATATTCAGTAAAGGGATATAGGTTTCGGCTGTGGCCTCAAAGAGCCACTCTTCCCCCATTAGGTCATGATTCAAAACATATGGAATATGAGAGTGGAGAATAAGGCAAAAAGACCCATAAAAGATATCAGATGTCATTCATGATCTCCCTTCACTTTTTAAACAAAGATGATAATTTTTTTTCGCTGCCTATTATCCAATATAACCTTTATCAAGGTCAATATATGCGGAAAAGATTATCGATTTTATATCCTATCAAAAGATCCGATTCTGAGTATTAAATGCTATTTTTTGTTGAAAAATAAAAATAAATTGATTCAAATCCTTTTTCAAATTTTTGTAAAGATCCGAATTTACACCTTGATTTTTTTTTGTTAGAATGTGCTCGTTTTTGATTCATGTCATTTTTCCCACGATGTAATA
Organism: bacterium; assembly: GCA_049472295.1. Classification (GTDB taxonomy): domain Bacteria; phylum SZUA-182; class SZUA-182; order DTGQ01; family JAFGSM01; genus JBLIRM01. Next base: position 8,254 of record JBLIRM010000082.1, read on the forward strand.
ATTATTACGAATTTATCATTTATGATATATCGAACGGAAGAACACATTTGCAAAGAATCCTCAAATGGATAAAGCGATTCCCAGGCTAGAAAAAGGTATTATCCAAATTTATTTCGGGAATGGAAAAGGCAAGACCACAGCCGCTATTGGGCAGGCAATCAGAGCACTGGGACAGGGGTTGAGGATTTATATGTCTCAATTTCTCAAACCTATGGATGCTTTTTCCGGGGAAATGGCCATATTTGAGGGCTTTAAAGATCATTTTTTCTTTCGTCGCCCCAATCATTCATGTTTTTTGGAAAATCCCCTGACTGATATCGAAATGGAAAAGGAAAAGTCGCTTATATTGGACGAAATTGCTTCAATTCGTGAGTGCTTTCACAGGAGCCTTTTTGATATTTTTATACTGGATGAATTGTTAACTGCTTTAAATCTGCGTATGATAGAGGAGTCTCATATTATTGATTTGCTGAAGACAAAAGCCGAACATGTGGAGATTGTCCTGACAGGTCTTAAATCCACCCCAAAAATCTCTGATATGGCGGATCTGGTAACAGAGATGAGACTCATAAAGCATCCATATCAATCAGGTTTAAAAGCCAGGCAAGGGATAGAATATTGATAGAAAAGGACCCGAAGTGAATCAAGATACACATTGCAGATTTTTCAGGGATTTTATATTTAGAACTGGGATCATCATGGTGATATTTTGTCTCTTTCTGGGATCGGATATATTTTTCTGTGCAAGGCCTTCAGAGGGAGCAAAGGCCAAATTAGCCAAGATCCAGGCTGTAAAGGTCCATGAAACCGTCATACTGGACGCTACATTAGAAGGGGCTTTTAACCGTGATATTATAGAGGCGGTTTCGAGTGGGGCACCCACAAGGTTCCGATTCATGATCCGTTTGATGAAGAATCGCGGGTTATGGTTTGATAAAAAGGTGAAGGAATTCGATGTGCATCATACGGTAATGTATGATGTATTGAAAAAACAATATATTGCAACACGATCTTATTCTCAGGGTGTGGAGGAAAATCTGACCACTTCGGATTGGGATGAAATGGTGCAATGGATGAGTGAACTCAAAGCGGTTCATTTCAGCACCCCTGAGTTGAAGGACCCAAAGGCAGAATATTATCTCCGCATCCGTGCTGAAATGAAATGCATCAAAATACCCTTTCCACTCAATTATCTCCTTGCTTTTGTTGCACTATGGAATTTTGATACCCCATGGGTCAGGGTCCCGGTGGATATCGATACGGAAAAGTCTGAAAGGATTGAACAGGCTTTGATTCAAGATGGAAAAGGACAATAAAAAGAAACATCCTGTCATTCCGATAGTGGCCATTTTTGCCCTCGGCCTTCTTCTCATTATCTCACTCAGTTTTTTATTTCAGTGGCGCGATGGTGCGAATCTGCCAAGCAGTGTTCAGGTTCTTGTAATCCTGAATTTGAATATCCTCCTTCTGATCATTCTCGTCCTTTTGGTCTTCAGAAACCTGATCAAACTGTATTTCGAACATAAACAAAAGGTACTCGGTGCCAAATTCAGGATCAAATTGGTGCTGGCTTTTATCAGTCTCTCTCTTATCCCGGCCATCCTTTTATTTATTTTGGGAAGTAACCTGATCAGTAAAAGCATTGAAAGCTGGTTTAATGTCCACAATGAAGAATATTTAAAAAGATCTCTCCATATCGCTCAGGTTTACTACACCTCTTCCATTGGGCACGCCTTTTCTTCAGCCAGAGAGATCGGCCAGGAGATCGCCTCCAAGGGATTATTGAACACTCGCAGATCGAATCGGTTATATGATCTCATTGCCAGATATCAGCAGACTACTGAACTCGGATCAGTAGAAGTTCTGGATCAATCCGGGAGAGAAATCTTGAAACTGCCAAAATTTTCAACCCCCACAAGCCGTTTTGCTGGATCACACACGGAACTTATTGAGAAGGGATTGACCGGAAAGGAATACTCCATTATCCAACGCTCTGGGGAAGGGCATCTGATAGAAGCGGTTGTTCCGATCTATTTGGGAGAAGAACAGAAATTGGGCGGCATCCTCCTTTTTGACTATTATGACCCTTATGGACTGATGGATGAGATCACGTATATCAAAAAGGCATTTGAGGAGTATCAGAGACGAAAGGTCTTTAAGAAGCCTTTAAAAATGAGCTATCTGATTACCTTTCTTCTGATGACCCTTCTGATTATATTTTCTGCCACATGGTTTGGTATTTATCTGGCGAAGGGGATTACCATACCGATACAGAAACTTGCGGAAGGCACAAAGGAAGTAGCCATGGGAAATCTGGATTATAAGGTCGAGGCGGATGCAAAGGATGAAATCGGCATGCTTGTGGCATCTTTTAACCGGATGACCGAGGATCTAAACAAGGCACTGACTGGGCTGCGGAAAAGCAATTTGGAGTTGGACCGCAGAAGGAGACACATTGAGACCATTCTCGCCAATATTACTTCAGGGGTCTTGACCATCGATTCAGAGGGATTGATCACGACGATTAATCCGGCAGCAGAAAGAATACTCGTACTTCACGCCAGTCAAATTCTGAACTTTCCCTATTATGAAGCGATGAGAAGAGATACCCTCAAGCCCTTAAGGGATACTATTGACAAATCCAGGCAGGAAAAGAAAGAGGATGTCTATGATAAGGAGGTCCATATCCGGCTTCGGGGCCGAACAAAGACACTCCTACTGAGTATTGCAAACCTGCATGGACAGGATGGAGAAATGGGATCACTGATCGTATTCGATGACCTGACACAATTGATCAAGGCTCAGAAAATTGCGACCTGGCAGGAAGTGGCCAGACGTCTTGCCCATGAAATAAAAAATCCACTGACACCCATTCAGCTCTCTGCAGAGAGATTATGGAAAAGATTTCAGCACATGACAGGGAAAGAACTCGAGCTCATGGAAGAATGTACGGATACAATTATCCAGGGATCTCAGGGACTCAAGACTTTAATCGATGAGTTTGCCCAGTTCGCAAGGATGCCGGAGCCTATCTTAAAATCGGATGATCTAGGGGGGCTTGTATCTCAAACGGTCTCCCTTTACAGTTCGATCCATCCGGATTGCAAATTCGATGTGATCAACTCAGTGGATTTGCCAGCGGTGATGATGGATAGAGATCAGATCAAGAGAGTAATGATAAATCTTTTGGATAATGGTTATGAATCTATGACGGATAATCATTTTATGCAGGTCCGAACCTTTTTCAACAACCAGGACAGCATGGTCTGCGTTCAGATCTCCGATTGGGGCATTGGTATCTCTCCGGAGGACAGGGATAAATTGATCGAGCCCTATTTTTCAAGGAAAAAGGGGGGTACAGGTCTGGGACTCGCCATTGTGAACCGTATCATTGTAGACCATCATGGGCAATTGATCATCGAGGATAACCAGCCAAAGGGGGCAAGGGTCGGGTTCAGCCTTCCAAGTGCATAAGATTCAGACAGCATCCCTTTTCTGTTTCATCAATCCCTCAACCCTTTCAATATCCTCCGGCGTATCCACGCCAATGGATCGGTAGTCGGTTTCAAGCATTTTGATCCGATATCCATTCGCCAGGATTCTCAATTGTTCCAACCCCTCTGCCTTCTCCAAAAAAGAGGGCTTCATCTTGGGGATTGATAAAAGGAAATCCCTTCTGTAACCGTAAATACCGCAATGGATATGAGCATTATTAATCCATTCCTGTCTTGTGTCCGATCCATTGAAAAGATCAGAGATATGCGTCAATCCATCTTTGGGAAAAGGTATCGACGCCCTGGAGAAATAGAGGGCATAACCTTCATGATCCGTGACCACTTTGACCATATTCGGATTCAAGAATTCTGCTGTATCTGATACAGGGCGCATGAGACTGAACATCTTTTCCTGAGAGGATGCCATCATTTCCCCGGCAAGGAGGTCTATAACCATGGGGTCCATCAATGGCTCATCCCCCTGCAGATTGATAATCCATTCGGCATCGATATCTTGCGCTACTTCTATAATTCGCTCCGTACCCGTCTCGTGAGTAGATGATGTCATCACTGCTTTTCCTTCAAAATTTTCCACGGCCTTGAGAATTCTCACATCATCTGTGGCCACAATGACAAGGTCAGCGTATTTTGACATTTTTGCCCTTTCATAGACGTGGGCTATCATGGGACGGCCACAGATCGGAACCAGGGGTTTTCCTTCAAATCTCGTTGATCCATAGCGGGCAGGAATGATAATGAGCAGCCTGATCATAGGACCATCCATGGTTGCGGAAGAAAGATCTTTTCATAGGTCATGAGGGCATATCGATCCGTCATTCCGGCAATGAAATCACAAACGATCCTTTCTGTGCTTTCCCCTTCTTCTTGAGGTTCTTCAGCAATGATTAGTTCAGTATGGGTGAGATAATATGAATAGAGTTCTTCAATGATCTTGGAGGCCTTCTCAAACTCTGCTCTCGTCACCGGATTATAATAGACATTCTGATAAAGAAAGGAACGTAGATCATCCGTTGCCACAAGCACATCCTCGCTCATTTTGATACGGTTAAAATCACAGGCAATAGTTGAATAGATGATATCCTTGACCAGGGTATTGATCCTTTCCACAATACTTTGTCCAAGGATACGGGTAGATCCGATAGGAAGGTCTTTTTCATTGATAATCCCCGCCCTAAGGGCGTCATCGATATCATGGTTTACATAAGCCACGATATCTGCTATTCGAACGATTTCCCCTTCCATGGTCAGTGCCTTATCATCCTCATCAGGGAGTATGTCACCTCTACCCTTTGAATGATGCAGGATGCCATCTCTGACCTCAAGTGTCAGGTTTAATCCCCTACCCTCTTTCTCAAGCTTTTCCACAACCCTGAGGCTTTGTTCGTTGTGTTTGAATCCCCCGGGATGGATCCTGTTCAATACCTCTTCTCCGGCATGACCAAAGGGTGTATGCCCGAGGTCATGCCCCATTGCGATGGCCTCAGTCAGGGTTTCATTCAGTTTCAGTGCCTTGGCAATGGTTCTTGCAATCTGTGACACCTCAAGGGTATGGGTGAGCCTTGTTCTATAGTGATCCCCGAATGGTGTTAGAAATACTTGGGTTTTATGTTTCAAACGGCGAAATGATTTGGAATGTATGATTCGATCCCTGTCTCTTTGGAATGCCGGACGAATGGGACAGGGCTCTTCAGGTCTTGAGCGCCCTTTTGAATGGATATTCAGACATGCATTGGGTGAAAGTGTCTCAACCTCCATTTTTTCCAATTCTTCACGAATATTCAAATACTTTCTCCTGAATTCATATTTGTTGGATATGATAAAATATTAGGGAGATCATTCTTTTATAACTGACTACTGACCAAAACCCAAATTTATATATCCTTCA
>JBLIRM010000083.1:0-13597 GCA_049472295.1 bacterium
ATCCATCTTATGAATATACGCAAGACGCCTCCGGGCGAATTTGATACGGAGACGAATCAGGAAAATACCCTTTTATGCAAATATATAAAATTACAGCGCAAAATTAATTATTTGTGCCAGGCATTAGAAATAGAATTAAATAAGATCCCATGGTGTCCATATTTGAATGATATCAATCCCCATGGAGATATTGTCAATATAGAGACAGAGGTTAAAACAATCGAAGAGGAAGCACTGCCTATTATTCATGAGATCAAATCCCTAAATACAGAGATTATTTTGACCTCTGGCCTGGACTTCCATCAATTCTATGAGAACAGATTTCTTTATCTGTCGGCTGGCTTGATTCCCATGGAAAATATGGAGAGATTGGAATTAAGTCTGTCAAATATCTATCATATCCTGCTTCCGTCCACAAAACTGGGTAAAAGACGCCTTGCCTTTGTAATGGGGGCGAAAAAGGACCAGGTAAAAATAGAAAAGGCACTGAGAAGCGCATTTTTTGAGACATTGGATCTTCGTATTTTTAAATCCGATAGCAATGGAAACACCCTCCAGGATTTGAAGACCAGAATCCAGGACACAGATGTCAAGATATCGGAATTCGAAATCCGGTTGAATAAAGTAAAAATGGGGATCAAAAAGAGATTATTAAGATTGAATCAAAGGGTCATACTTTCCTTAAACATCCTGGAAACAGCAAAATCATTCGACAAGGTGGGGAATAGTTATCATATTTCAGGCTGGATACCCCAGGACATCGTCCCGGCTTTGGAAAGGGAGGTCAAGAGGGCAAGCCCGGACCGGGCAAAGATCAGCGTTGTTATCCCGGATGGTGCCCCAAAAGACCCCAAAGGTTATCTAAAAATTCCAACATGTCTGAAGAATCCCTTCTTCCTCAAACCATTCGAAAAAATAATCTTTGGATATGGCATCCCGAATTATAATGAGGTAGAACCCACGATCTTTTTTGCCTTGAGCTTTCTGGTTATGTTTGGGGTCATGTTCGGGGATGTCGGACACGGTCTGACCCTCTTCTTTCTAGGTTTATTGACATTCAAAAAATCAACAAGAGAATACATCAAACAGATGGGACTCATCATTCTGGAATGCGGGATCATGTCGACCATTTTTGGATTTTTATACGGATCCATCTTTGGTTTTGAACATATCATGCCTGCTCTATGGTTCAGCCCCATGGCGAATATATACTATTTTATGAAACTTACTGTTGGATTCGGGATCATCATCATCAGTCTCGGTATGATTTTGAATATCATCAATTCCATCAGGAATGGAGAGTTTCTCAAAGGGGTCTTCGGTGAGATGGGTATTATGGGACTTGTATTCTACTGGGGATGCGTGGGCTTGATCATCATATATATGGTTAAGGGAAAACTAATATTTACCTCCAGTTACATCTTGTGGCTTTTGTTGTTCCCCTTGGTGGTTATATTCTTCAAAGAGCCCTTATACAATCTCTACCACAGATGCATTCTGAAAAAGGATGTCTCCATATTTCCCTGCAATGCGGGTCTTTACTTTATGGAAGCACTCATTGAGATCGGGGACACCATCATCGGGTTTCTTTCCAATACTGTTTCATTCATACGAATCTCAGCATTTGCTTTAGCCCATGCCGGCCTATTCTTTGCAGTTTTTGCCCTGGCGCATACATTACAAACCATCAAATGGGGACTATTCTGGTATTGGATCATTGTGATCATAGGGAATATCTGCATTATTGCTATCGAAGGACTTGTGGTTTCCATTCAAACCATCCGGCTGGAATACTATGAATTCTTCAGTAAATTTTTCAAAGGAGGGGGCGAGCTATATAGTCCTCTGATGAATAAATAGAATAAAATTAAAATAAATTGATATTTAATTATTATTTTATTGCTTTCAGGAAGGAGTTATTTCATGATGAAATCATGGCGTTTTTCTTCAAAATCTTTAGCCACTGCCACATGTATCATCTTTTTTCTGTGTTTGATTCTCTTTACCCACATTCTGATCAGTAATGCCTACAGTTCCACAGAAGAGATGGCCAAGGAGGCAAAAAATCCCATCACCATGAAATGGGCGTTCATCGCAGCGGCTGTCGCCACTGGCCTGTCAACAATCGGTGCGGCCATCGCTGTGGGCCTGGTTGGTTCTTCTGCCATGGGAGCCATGAGTGAAAGGCCGGAAATGGCGGGCCGTGCCCTAATTTTCGTAGGACTTGCAGAAGGTATTGCTATCTACGGACTGATTGTGGCCATTATGATTCTGGGCATGGTCTGAGGAATAAACAACTGGAAAGGGGACCAGGTTTATTCAAATGAAATATTTATGAACTTTCAGTTCACAAGGGATTTTGAAAATCTAAAGGAATTTTTCAGATGAAATTTCTATTAATAGGTGATAAGCAAACTGCAGCAGGATTTTCCCTTGCAGGGATCGAGGCAATGGTGGCATGCTCCAAATCAGAGGCATTAAAGGCCCTCCAGCTTGCCATTCATCGCAAGGATATTGCCATCATTTTGATTACAGAAAGGCTCGCAAAAGAAATACAATCAAACATTGATCATCTGCTGTGTTATCGAAAGAAATGCCACTTGATCCTGAAAATCCCTGATATGGCCGGATCTCTTCAGGAAAGACATTCTGTGGAAGAATTTGTGATGTCCGCCTTAGGGATTAAGGTATAATGGTGATAATCCATGTTATATACGCAAAATATTGATATTTTATCAAGGGTCATTATGGACGATGCCCATAGAGAAGCCGAATCGATCATCGAAAAGGCGAAAGAGGAATCGAAATCCATACGCAAACAAGGCATGAATACGGTTAATGATCTCAAAAACAAAAAAAATCACAATCTATCCGAAGTCAAACTCTCCGGCAGTCATAGCAAGCTCATTTCCTTGGAGGAGTTTCGGGCACGCAGTGAGATATTGAGTCGCAAGGAGGAGATCTTCAAGGAGGTTTTGTGGCAGATCCGGGAGGAATTTTTTTCCCTGCCCAAGAGGGGAGATTATCCGGGAATCATGCGGAAGCTGATCGTGCATGCAATGAGGCATTTGAAGGCCGATGGGGAGACATTTTTATGCCGAGTCAACGCAAGGGACCGGGCTCTGCTGGCACGTGATTTCCTCGAGACACCGGGCAGGGAGCTTGGCAAGGAGCTATCTTTGGATCAAGACTATGCGGATATCGTGGGTGGTGTCATTGTATTACGCTCGGACCTGAGGGTCCTTTATGACAACTCTCTGGAGGCGATATTCGAAAGAAACAGGCAGCAGATGCGGTGCATTGCTGCGGAATGCATATTCGGCAAGGATTGATGGCGGTTTTGCTCACTGCAATAGCCGGCAGTCTGAAATTGTGCGAACGGTGACATCATCTCAGGCCATAGGGGTCAAACCATAGTCCTGATTCAAACAGGGCAGGGGACCGGATATGAAAGAAGGAGTTATCGGAATATATAATTGAGATAGCATAATCTATGAAAAACAGATTTGAATCAATCGGATTTTCTGGCAGGTGAGGTATATGAGTGAAAAGGTAGTAGGGATTGTGGACTGGATCAATGGGCCTGTGGTCAGGGCCGTGGATGTCCACTCGCTGGAGATGATGGAGCTGGTCCAGGTGGGCGAGGAGCGTCTTATCGGTGAGGTGATCGAGTTGGATGAGACCAGGGCCACCATCCAGGTCTATGAGAACACCACCGGGCTAAAGCCCGGATCTTTGGTCTACGGTACAGGCATCCCGCTGTCAGTTGAGCTGGGCCCCGGGCTGATCGGAAATATATACGACGGCATCCAAAGGCCGCTGAGGAACATCTTTGAACACACCGGAAACTTTATCGATAAGGGGGTCAAGGTTTATCCCCTGGACAGGGATAAAGGGTGGCCATTCAGGCCCATGGTCCAGGCAGGGGACACCGTGGGCCCCGGGGCCGTTCTTGGCACAGTAGCCGAGACCCCCATCTTCGAGCACCGGATACTGCTTCCCCCCGGTCTTGAAGGCAGGATAGACTTCGTGAATCAGGAGGGGGCATACCGGATCGATGAGCCCATTTTGAGTATCTCCACGGCAAAGGGAAGTATAGAGATCTGCATGCTGCAGCACTGGCCTGTGCGGCACGCCAGGCCCTATCTGAGGCGTCTTCTGCCGGATACACCCCTTATAACCGGGCAGAGGGTCATCGACACCTTCTTTCCCATCGCCAAGGGAGGAACGGCCGGGATCCCAGGGGGCTTCGGCACTGGAAAGACCATAACCCAGCATCAGCTCTCCAAGTGGTCGGATGCGGACATCATTGTTTATATAGGCTGCGGGGAGCGGGGAAACGAGATGACAGGGGTGCTCTCGGACTTTCCCAGACTGGTGGATATAAAGAAGGGCAGACCGCTTATGGAGCGCACCATCCTCATTGCAAACACATCGGATATGCCCCTGGCTGCCCGAGAGGCCAGCATCTACACAGGGATCACCATCTGTGAATACTACAGGGACATGGGGTATGACGTGGCCCTCATGGCGGACTCCACCTCCAGGTGGGCGGAGGCCCTGCGGGAGATATCCGGTAGGCTGGAGGAGATGCCCGCAGAGGAGGGATTTCCTGCATATCTTGCCAGCCGTCTGGGGAAGTTCTATGAGCGGGCCGGACGGGTGCAGACCATGAACAGGAAAACCGGCTCCATCACGGCCATCTGCGCAGTATCACCCCCCGGTGGGGATTTCTCCGAATGCGTCACCCAGCACACCAAGCGGTTTGTGCGCTGCTTCTGGGGGCTTAATAAGGAGCTGGCCAGTGCCCGCTACTTTCCTGCCATCAATTACATGGACAGCTACAGCGAGTATCTGGACCTGGTGCAGAGCTGGTGGCAGAAGCAGGTGGACCCCGGGTGGCGTGAGTTGCGGGAGGAGGCCATGCGGGTGCTGCAGCAGGACTACAAACTGCAGCGCATCATCAAGCTCATCGGAGAGGATGCCCTCCCCGACACCCAGAGGCTGATTCTGGAAACAGCAAAGCTTTTAAAGGACGCCTTCCTGCAGCAGAATGCCTTTGATGATGTGGACACCTATGCAGTGCCCAAAAAGCAGTTTCTGATGCTTGCGGTGATCATGCACTTCTATCACCGGGCCTGTGATATCATAAAGACCCATCTTCCCATTTACAGGCTTCTGGAGCTTCCGGTGTTAAACGAGATCCAGCGGATGAAGGAGAACATCCCCAACCATGAGGAAGAGGCCTTTTCTCTGATCACCGAGCAGATCGACCAGCAGATGCAAAACCTGGAGAAGGAGTGTATGGCAATCCTATGAACGATATGACCGGAAAGGAATATATCGGGGTATCCAAGGTATCGGGGCCCCTGCTTTTTATTGATGACGTCAAGGATGTGGGCTTTGACGAAGTGGTGGAGATAAGGACCCGCAACAACGAAGTCCGACACGGCAGGGTGCTGAGTGTGAGCAGAAACGCAGCCCTTGTGGAGGTCTTCGAAGGTACCGGGGGGCTAACCATCTCCAGCACCCGGGTGCGTTTTCTGGGGAAACCCATGCAGATCCCCGTGTCCATGGATATGCTGGGCCGGGTGTTCAACGGCATGGGCATGCCCATAGACAGCTATCCCCAGCCCATCTCCATGCAGTACCGGGACATCAGCGGCCTTCCCATCAATCCCATTGTCAGGGAATACCCCTCGGACTTCATCCAGACCGGCATATCCGCCATCGACTGCATGAACACCCTGGTGCAGGGCCAGAAGCTGCCCATCTTCTCCGGAAGCGGACTGCCGCACAACCGGCTCGCTGCCCAGATCGTACGCCAGGCAAGGGTAATAGGGCAGAACGAGCGCTTTGCCATTGTGTTTGCAGCCATGGGCATCAAAAACGATGTGGCCCACATGTTCCGCACCAGCTTCGAGGAAAGCGGGGCCATATCCCGGGTGGTCATGTTCCTGAACCTGGCCAACGATCCCTCCATAGAGCGGATCGTGACCCCCCGCTCGGCCCTCACCGTGGCGGAATACCTGGCATTTGAGCAGGGGATGCACGTGCTGGTGATCCTCACCGATATGACCAACTACTGCGAGGCCCTGCGGGAGATCGCAAGCTCCAAGGGGGAGATCCCGAGCCGAAAGGGCTATCCGGGCTATCTTTACAGCGACCTGGCCTCCATCTATGAGCGGGCCGGAAAGATCATAGGCTGCAAGGGCTCCATCACCCAGATCCCCATACTCACAATGCCCAATGACGATATCACGCACCCCATACCAGACCTTACGGGCTTCATCACAGAGGGGCAGATCGTGCTCGACCGGGACCTGAACAAAAAGGGGATCTATCCCCCCATCAATGTGCTCCCCAGCCTCTCCAGACTCATGAACGACGGCATAGGGGCGGAAAAGACCCGGGAGGACCATGCGAATATATCCAATCAGTTATATGCAGCGTATTCTTATGTAAGGAAGGTGGAGACCCTGGCCTCCATCATTGGGGAAAACGAACTCTCGGATAAGGACAAAATGTACCTCGAATTCGGCAGGGCATTCGAAGAGCGATTCATCAAACAAGGCACCCATGAGGAGCGAAGCATCCTGGAGAGCCTGGACCTGGCCTGGGAGATTGTCTCCATCCTGCCCAAAGAGGAACTCATACGGGTCAGTGAAAAACAGCTCGAACAATATTATATGAAACAGAATGAGGAGTCTGATGTGACATGTCTAAACGGCTGAACATCTCCATCACCAAAAGCAATGTATTGCGATTCAAGGAAGAGCTTGATTTTGCCCAGGAGGGTTATGAGCTTTTGGAACAAAAACGGGAGGTATTGGTAATGGAGATTATGGTTCTTATCGAGGACTTTAGGCAATGTAAAAAGGAGGTGGAAGAATCCCTGGCCCTGGCCTATGACTCCCTGAAAAAGACCAATATGCTCCTGGGGAAAAAGGGTGTGGAAAAGGCCGCCCTTTCTGCCGTATCATGTGAAAAAATCAGCATCAAGGACCGGAGCATCATGGGTATAGTGGTACCCATCATAAGCTATACCCAGAAAAAGGCCTGCTGCAACCAGTACGGCTTTAAGGAAACCTCTCACTGCCTCGACCAGACAGTGAAACTCTTCTATATGTGCCTTGAAAAACTCGCCAGACTCGCCCAGATCGAGATCACCCTCTACAGACTGGCCAATGAGCTTAAAAAAACACAAAGAAGGGCCAATGCACTCTCCAATATCTTCATCCCGGAATACAGGGATACCATCAAATACCTCGAAGACAGCCTCGAGGAAAAGGAGAGGGAGACCCTTTTCCAGCTCAAACGTGTCAAAAATAATCATCGATAGCAGTCATTCCAGGGAAATCCTTGAAATCATTTCTAAATTCTTTTCTCAGCATGATCATTCCGAGCAGCAATCAATTTTATAGAAGTGTCATGTCAAGGATAATCCGTCATTTGGATGAGCCGAAGGAGATTCCTCGTTTCACTCAGAACAGGCTCTGAAATCTTAAGATTTCTCGCTTCGCTCGAAATGACATTTTTTGATTGACTAGGCAGTAAGTCATTGCGGTGAACCGGAGCCCCGATTTAAAACATTTTCGCAGTTTATTTTGAAAATGGACGATAAAGAGAGGAACATGAAAAAGCTTATCCTTAGGATTTGACAACAATGTCCTTATTATTTGACTTGTTGGAAGGAGGGGAGCATGTTTTACTTTATCTTGTGTTCTGTTGTGTTAACTGCTTTAAGCCTCCTTTGTGTTTTTATTTCCAATGTGGATCGCATGTCCTCTCAAAAAACAAATAAGACATGAAGATAGTTATCAGGTATGATTATGCTCCGAAACAAGTTTTCCGAACTCATCACCTACTTCCATATGCGGCATATAATAGTCAAGGGCCGGGAAGGAATCCAGTTGTTTTGTAATCGCAGCATTCAAAAAGGAATCCACCCACCAAAAGATATTATATCTTTGAACGGAACGCCTTAATTTTCGCATGCGGGACCTGCGTTCTTCCCTCCCCATCTTAAATGCCTGATAAATGGCGTCAGCCACACCTTCCATGTCATATGGGTTGACTAGTACTGCCCCACGGTAAAGCTGGGGAGCAGCGCCGGCAAATTCACTCAGAATCAGGACGCTGTTCTGATCCAGACTGCAGGCACAATACTCTTTGGAGACAAGGTTCATACCATCCTTCAATGGCGTAATCAGAGCGATCTCAGCGGTTCTGTAATAGGCAAGCAGTTCTCTTCTGGTCAGACTCCGGTGCAGATAATATATGGGCATCCAACCGGACTGGGTAAACTGGCCGTTGATCTCGCCGATGAGGCGCTCGATCCTCATCTTGATATCCAGGTAGTCATGAATGTCCTCCCTGCTGGGGACCACAACCTGAACAAGGGTCACTCTCCCCCGCAGCTCCGGATAACGCTCCAGGGCATTCCTGAATGCATTGAGACGCAAAGGTATACCCTTTGTATAGTCAAGCCGGTCTATTCCCAGGATGATCTGCCTTTTGGGAAGATTTTCGTGAATATACCAGGCCTCATCAGCCACTTCCTTGGTTGCGGACTGACTCGCAAAGGCAGCATAATCTATGCTGATAGGGAAGTTACCCACCCTGATCTGCCTTTCCGGCATATGAATCATTGATACCTGGCCGCTTCCTTCCACGCGGACCCCTCTGATCATTGAACGCACGCACTGGATAAAATGACTCTTGTCCCGGACCGTTTGAAAACCAATAATATCATATTCAAGGAGGGCTTTCAGAATCTGGAAACGCCAGGGTAATTTTAAAAAGATATCCAGTTGAGGGAAGGGGATATGCAGAAAAAATCCGACCCTTCGATTGACCCCCATTCGCTTCAGCTCTCCGGCAATCATCATGAGGTGATAATCCTGCACCCAGACATAATCCTCTTTCTTTGTATTTCGGGTGATAACCCTGGCAAATTTCTTGTTTACTTCTTTATACGAGTTCCAATACTCGGGTTTGAAATCACACTGGGAAAGCATATCGTGAAAAAGGGGCCAAATAATCTCATTGGAAAAACCATAATAGTAATTCTGTATCTCACACTCATCCAGCACAACCTGTTTCAATTGATACCCGATCTGTTTTACCCCGGGCTCCGAGAGTTCTGAAAAATCCGTCCTGCCGGACTTTCCGGTCCATCCGATCCATAAACCACCCCTGTTTCGTAACACTGGGGCAAGTGCTGTGACAAGCCCGCCGGAACCGCGTTTTATAAGCCATTCACCCTCTTGCCCCTTGGTGAATACGATCGGCAGACGGTTCGATACAACCACCAGACGTCTTATCTCATAGTCCGTCTCATCCCTTATTGATTGTGTCATTGGCCCACTCCTTTTAGAAAATGGCCCTCTTTAAAGGCATCTTTATCCTTAAGGTCATTCCCGATACAGATAGAGATCGATCAATCCAGATTCAGGATATTCAAAAATCTGTTTTCCACAAACCGGACATTGGGAAGCGAGGGCACATCTATCAGATGACGACTGAGATTCTCAAGATCAAAGTTCACCAGCATGGCAAGTCTTGTACCTGAGCGGACGATCGATCTGTGCGTAACCCCTGTGATGAGACCTTTGATCGGTGAGATGATATTATCCATTTCAAAACTGGTGGGATCCAATATATCGCCGATCTTCTGACCCTTTTCTATCAAAGCCCCCAGCTCTATATCCGGTTTATATATCCCACCGATATGTGTCCTGATCCATTCTTCATTGGAGGCCAAAGATATTTGTTGACTGGGTACAACGGCCTCTCCATCGATCATCCCCAGAACATTCATGATATTTTCAATGGCCTTGATTCCCACCTCGACATTCTTTTCAGTCACAAGATCAGCCGCACCGATTTCTATGGTTATACAGGGGATACCATTTCTATTGGCCTCGGTCTGGAGCATACCGGCCACACTGGGTCCCCTCCATATGACCTCCATACCGCTGGCATGCACCAATAACCAATATTCATCACCCGGATCTTCTATCCTTACCCTGATATGGGGCAACATCTCATCCGGAAATTCCGCGGAATGAAGATCCACAATATAATCCGACATGGATACAATATGCTCGAAAAAAAAGTATGCCATTCTTTCAGTCAATGTGCCCTCCGGATCCCCCGGGAAAATCCGGTTCATGTCCTGCCTGTCATAGGGGTCCCATCTCTCCTCTGAGTTAAAGGCCATGGGATTCAAAATGGGAATGGCAAAAAGGTTTCCGGAAAGCGCCTTGGGGTTGATTCGTTCAACGATCTTACGAATGACCTCAACCCCTACCACCTCATTTCCATGTACAGCGGCGTCAAGCAGTAAATTGGGACCGGGTTTCGCACCATACAGGCCGAAATAGTTCAGGCAGATCTTCTGCCTGTTTGCACTCTCGGCGATCAGAAATCTCTTGAATTCCTTCTTTCCTTTGGCGATCTTAATGATCGAATCGGACATTTAGTGACCTTTCTTATGTAAACGTTCAATCAAGGATCTTCTGGATACCGTTTGGTTATTCAAAATGGGGATATCTATCTTGGCGGTTATCTCTCTAATGGCCAGATTGCTGTTAATGATAAGTCCGGACAAAAAATCCGGCCTGATATGATGATGGTTCGAAAGATACTCTATGGCACCAAAGGCGGAAACGCTTCCATCTGCGGCTAATACAAGGAGGGAGCGTTCCTTCATAATCCTGCTGCTGGAAAATATGCGCTCTGTCTCGGGCTGAAGTATCCCGTCCGCGATCTCCAAAACAAGGGCATGGCAGCCTTCCTGCGTAATGAGCGAACGAATGCCATCCCATATCCCTTCAAGATCTTCCACGGTACACAAAGAGGTGGATGGAAATCCCAGATCCATGAAATCAGCAATCCATTTGGCACCACACGCCTTCATATAGAGGATGTCTTTCATCCTTGAAGTCCCTGTGATCTTCCCGGCCCCCACTTGCCATCCATTTTCGCTTAATATTCGAATCACCAGACCACATGTACTTGTCTTGCCGCTATCCATATCCGTCCCTACGACAAAGATTATCGGGATCTTGGCTGACGGGCAGGTCAGGGCGGAAGGCGCATGATCAAAAGTATTGATCCGTTCACCCTCCTTTCCGCAAGCATGACCTAAATAGGTCAACCTCGTCGGATCATTGACCATTATATTGCCTTGCTTTGCTTCTCCGGAAATGCCCCCGATATTTAAAAGCGAAAATTCATCTCCCAGATTTAACCGGTTGGGAACTTCCCCATAGAATTCCCGAGTTGAGTAACGATTACCCAAAACCAGGGCACAGATGTTTCCCGGATGCAATAATATCTCATGACCGAATGGGTCCTCGATAAAAAAATGCTGCCCGATCTTGACGATCTGTCCGATCACTACGTCACCAATCCTGGGTTTCAGGCCAAATTCGGTTTTGATCTTTACCTTAGGCCCAAGATCTGATATATGTCTTGTGGCGGAAGAGCGGATATCTAAATGGTATTCTTTCATAATTCAACTCAATAAATTATTAAATATTTATTTTATGGGTTCAGGCCACAATGACCATTGCTCCAAAGCATTACCCATCATAATCCAGAGGCGGATCAACGTCAACTAATAATATATTTCTTTAAATACAGGAGTTCAACCATGCCGAACCAAATACAAACAACCCAGGAAAGCCCAAAAATCTATAATCTCTTTCCCAGATTGGTAGGTCATATCGAAAATTGGTTGTCTCATATCAAAAGGGCCTATGAAATGGGCTTCAACTGGATCTACATTAATCCATTTCATCCTACAGGCAGTTCCGGAAGTCTATATGCCATCAAGGATCATTTCGGTTTTAATCCCCTATTCTTTGGCTCTCAGGACCACGGAAGGCCGGAAAAACTCCTGAGGGCAGTCATCAAAGAAGCAAACCAGCTTGGGCTAAAGGTTATGGCAGATCTGGTTATCAATCATACATCCAAACAATCCCTTCTTGTAACGAAGCACCCCGGCTGGTACAAAAGGGACGAGAAGGGGCGTTTAATACACCCCGGGGCCATGGACAAGGGGAAAATGGTCTACTGGCGGGATCTTGCAGAAATAGACAATCTCAACTCAAAGGACCGTAAAGCCCTCTGGTCTTATTGGGTTTCCGTTGCAAAAAATTACCTTGATCTGGGTTTTTCCGGATTCAGATGTGACGCAGCCTATCAGGTCCCGCGAGACCTCTGGGCCTTTCTTATTGACGAGGTTAAGCAATCCCATCCGGAATCCGTCTTTTTTGCCGAAACCCTTGGATGTTCAGTAGAACAGACACTGGAAGTGGCGAAATCCGGATTCGAATATATATTTAACAGCTTTAAGTGGTGGGACATAAAGACGTCATGGTTTATCGACCAACACAGCCAAACCCGGTCTGTCGTCCCCTCGGTCAGTTTTCCCGAATCCCATGACACTGTAAGAGCAGCAGCG
Source organism: bacterium (assembly GCA_049472295.1). GTDB lineage: Bacteria > SZUA-182 > SZUA-182 > DTGQ01 > JAFGSM01 > JBLIRM01. Next base: position 12,476 of record JBLIRM010000083.1, read on the forward strand.
GAGCTAAAGGACCATATCCCTGAAATCAAACAGAAATATCTACTTGCGGCCTTACTCACCAAAGGGGTCATGATTCCAATCGGTTTTGAATTCGGATTCCACAAAAGGCTGAATGTCAAATTTACCAGTCAGGAAGACTGGGAAGATACAAGATTTGATCTGAGGGGATTCATTAGAAAGGTGAATCTTTTTAAAGATTCCCAACCGATCTTTAATCAGGAGGCCCATCTGGAAAAGATCCCGGTTCAGTCTTCAAGGGTTATATTCCTGGCGAAAGACACCCCTGATGGGCAAAGATGCCTCTTCATAATAAATAAAGACAATTCCAAAACCCATACAGTTGAAGCGGATATGGCGGATCTTTTTTCAGGCGGTAATATGAAGGAACTCTCTCTGGAGCAAATCTGGAAGGATGTACCGTTGCCTTTTGAAACTGAGTTAAAGCCGTGCGAGGTCAGGATCCTTTTGGGGGAGAAAGCAAAACCACGGCCTTATCAAGCTGCTGGTGATTCCCGAACATAATCAGGACATCCTCTGCCTGGATCTTTAATTTGGGGTCCGGGTTGGTGATGGATTTATCAGCCCGGATAATACCCATAACAGTGACCCCGGTCTTGGCTCTCAATCCCAGATCGGTCAATGTCTTACCTATTGCATGGGAATCAGGGGTCACAAAAAAGGTCTCAGTAAGGGTAGTGGCTATCAATCTCTGGATATTCTCGAAATTTTCCTCTGGCACACTCGATCCGCGCAGCATCCCATATCCCGAGTCCCTTATGGTACTGACATGCAGATCGATCACATTCCTCGGAATACGATATTGATGAAGTACATGGGAAAATATCTCCACCGAGGTCTCGAATTCCTCCGGGATCACCTGGTCCGCACCGATCCGGTAAAGTTCCTCCACCTCATTCACAAACCTTGTCCTGGCAATCAGATATACATTTGGCGCCATCCTTTTGATCTGCCACACCATCCTCCTCGTGGCAGAGGGATCGGATATGGCAACGACTGCAATCTTTGCGCAGTTAATAGCCAATCGATCCAAAATATCCCTCCTGGTGGCGTCACCAAAAATAATGGGATGCCCCTCCTCCTTTCCTTCATGTACATTCTCTG
>JBLIRM010000084.1:0-13404 GCA_049472295.1 bacterium
AAGATACCCATTATCGGTGGCAACTGTGTCACATATGATGTAAGCCTGGATCTTATGGAAGATGGCATTGACGGCCTTCTGATCGGGGTTGGCCCGGGTGCAGCCTGTACCACCAGGGGAGTTCTCGGGATCGGTGTCCCGCAGGTGACAGCCACCTGTGACGCTGCTGCTGCCAGGGACTTTTATTATAAAAAGACAGGCAGATATGTGCCCATTATTACGGACGGGGGGATGAGTGTGGGCGGGGATATCTGTAAGGCCATCGCATGCGGTGCGGATGCCGTCATGATCGGATCGGCTTTTGCAAGGGCCAAGGAGGCCCCGGGAAGGGGGCATCATTGGGGAATGGCAACCCCCCATGCCAATCTGCCAAGAGGCACCCGAATCCATGTGGGCACGACCGGAACAGTGGAACAGATCCTCTACGGGCCGGCAGTCCTGGATGATGGGTCACAGAATCTTGTGGGGGCCTTGAAGACCGCAATGGGTAATTGTGGCGCCAGAGATATCAGGGAGATGCAGCTTACGGAACTTATCATAGCCCCTGCCATACAGACTGAGGGTAAGGTGTTTCAGAAATTCCAGCGTGTAGGTATGGGAAAATAGTCCATGAGTATCCACAGTGAAAAAATCATAATCCTTGATTTCGGCTCTCAATACAGTCAGTTGATTGCCCGCAGGGTCCGTGAGAATCGGGTATACTGTGAGATCCTGCCTTATAATACCCCCTATAAAGAGATAAAGAAAGAGAATCCCAAAGGGATTATCCTCTCCGGAGGCCCTCACAGTGTATATGAAGAGAATGCCCCTCTGCCTGATCAGAGAATCCTGCAAGGGGAGTTTCCCATTCTGGGTATCTGTTACGGTATGCAGCTTCTGGCTTTTATGTTGGACGGAAAGGTCTTGAAGGCGCAGCATCGGGAGTATGGGCATGCAAGGCTTCATATCTCGGAGTATTCAAACCTGTTCTACGGATTCGAGCAGGACACCCATCAGGTCTGGATGAGCCATGCGGATCGTGTGGTCCAGGCCCCTCCCGATTTTATCTCTATTGCCCAGACGGACAATTCACCAACTGCAGTGATGAGGCACAAAAACAGGCCGGTTTTTGGGGTGCAGTTCCATCCGGAGGTGGTTCATACGCCGGATGGCGAGCGCATTATCCAGAATTTTCTATTTCGCATATGCGATTGCCAGTCCAACTGGACCATGGCATCCTTCATCGATTATAACATCGGATATATCAAAAAGCAGGTAGGCGGTGCAAAGGTCATCTGTGCATTGAGCGGCGGTGTAGACTCCTCGGTCACTGCACTCATGATCCATAAGGCCATTGGAAATCAACTCACATGCATCTTCGTCAACAACGGGGTCCTAAGGATGGGCGAGGAATGGAAGGTCCGCCAGACCTTTGAGGAACACTTTCACATAAACCTGGTCTATGTGGATGCCCAGGAGCGATTCCTTACCAAACTGGCAGATGTGACCGACCCGGAAAAGAAGCGTAAGATCATAGGGAATGAATTCATTTTTATCTTCGAGGAGGAGGCAGGAAAGATCCCTGGTGTGGATTTCCTGGCCCAGGGCACACTCTATCCGGATGTGATCGAGAGCGTATCCGTGAAAGGGCCTTCCGCCACCATAAAATCGCATCACAATGTGGGCGGCCTGCCTGAAAAGATGAACCTCAAGCTGATCGAACCTCTCCGGGAGCTTTTCAAAGACGAGGTCCGGATGGTGGGAAGGGAACTCGGACTGCCGGAGGAGATCATAAATCGTCAGCCATTTCCGGGGCCCGGATTGGCCATCCGGATTCTGGGGGAAGTCACACGGCAGAGACTGGACATACTTCGTCAGGCCGATGTTATTGTGCTCGAGGAGATCAAGGATGCCGGATTGTATGAGAAGATCTGGCAGTCCTTTGCTGTCTTGCTCCCGGTTCGGACTGTGGGTGTCATGGGGGATGAAAGGACATATGACAATGTGGTTTCCATAAGGGCGGTGAGCAGTCAGGATGGCATGACAGCTGACTGGGTGAGGCTGCCTTATGATCTTCTGGGAAAGATATCCAACCGGATCATCAATGAGGTTGATGGGGTAAACCGGGTAGTCTATGACATCAGTTCAAAGCCACCCAGTACCATTGAATGGGAGTAGAGCGAAAGGGAGGGCACATCATGAAAAAAGTGAAGGTCTATTCAACCGCAACCTGTCCTTATTGCCGGATGCTTAAGGATTTTCTGAATGAGAAGCAGGTACTCTTCGAAAATGTGGATGTAGGGCAGGACCGTGAGGCAGTAAAGGAGATGAGGGAAAAATCCGGCCAGATGGGAGTGCCGGTGGTGGATATCGAAGGCAAAATCATCGTCGGATTTGAAAAAGATGCAATAATCAAAGAATTAGGATTATGATGATGTACGATCTGATCATTGTAGGTGCGGGACCGGCAGGTATCACGGCCAGTGTCTATGCCGCCCGCAAGAAAATGAATTTTCTGGTGATATCCCAGGATATCGGGGGGCAGACGGCTTACAGTTGGGACATCCAGAATTATACAGGATATCAGTTCATTACAGGTCCTGAACTGGTCAAGAAATTCAGAGAACATCTGGAGCAGTTTCAGGTGGAGGTCAAAGAGGGTGAGGCTGTAACCCTGGTGAAAAGGGAGGGTGAAAGGATCAGCGTAAAAACCTCTGCCGGCAGTTATGAAGGGAAAACAGTTATTATTGCCTCCGGAAGGAAACCCAGACTCTTAAATGTACCAGGTGAAAAAGAATTCAGGAACAAGGGTGTGACATACTGTGCCACCTGTGACGGTCCCTTGTTTGCCGATTTGGATGTGGCTGTGATCGGTGGCGGGAACTCGGCCCTGGATGCCGTTCTGCAGTTGATAAAGATCGCAAGCAAGGTCTATATTATCGATGTCGCCAAGGAACTTGTTGCTGATCCCGTAATGGTGGAGAAGGCCAGGGCAAGTGAGAAGGTCACTATCTACAATAATTCCAAAGTGGAAAGTATCCATGGAGAAAAATTTGTCCAGGGTCTCACTATTGTCCGGGAAGGCAAAAAAGAGGATTTGTCGGTTCAGGGCGTTTTTATTGAAGCCGGATCCCTCCCTTCCTCGGATTTTATAAAGGATGTGGCCAAGAATAAGGATGCGGAGATCATTATCAACTGTCGATCCGAAACGGACGTGCCTGGCATTTTCGCTGCGGGTGATGTCACGGATGTGCCTGCCAAACAGATTATTGTGGCATGTGGTGAAGGGGCCAAGGCTACCCTGAGTGCATTTGAATTCCTTAGTAAAAAGCGGTAATTTTGAAGTGGAGATTGATATGGATACTAAGTGTCCATGTTTCAAAAAATCACCATGTATCATTAAAGGGGGTGTGAAGGATGGACAGATATGTGTGCACGGTTTGCGGTTACGTATATGATCCGAAGGATGGGGACCCAGATTCCGGAATAGAACCAGGGACTGCTTTTGATGATCTTCCGGATGATTGGGTTTGTCCGGTTTGTGGTGCGCCGAAGGAGGATTTTGAAATAGAAGAGGAATAGTGGTCGTAAAAAGCCATCTCTGCGGCTGTATGTTTTTTTGAATGCCATAGAGCTAACCGAGTCGAAGTAATAAGGTGCTCGTAAAAAGTCATTTCGGTGCTTAAGGGTGTGTGAATTCGTAATAAGTCATCTCGGCGTATGGGTGGTCCTTTAAGGATTCCAAAGGTACTCGTAAAAAGTCATTTCAGTGCTTAAGGGAATTTTTTTAAGGCTCTAAGGCTTCAACAAAACTTTATCAGGCGGAGCGAAGCGGAGCTACTATGTTGCTCTTTCCAATTACAGAAAAGTCGGCAAAGCTGAATTAGAACTCGGGCTTCGCCCTCAGACAACGACAAATTCTAGCGCTCCGCTGCGCTAAGAGCCTTGGGCAAAAATTCCAATGCGCTCCAACAAAACTTTGTCAGGCGGAGCGAAGCGGAGCTACTATGTTGCTCTTTCCAACTAGAGAAAAGTCGCCACACTCAATGACTCTTTTACGAGATCATCAAGGCACAATTTGTTACATTGAAAAAAATTCCTTCGCTCAGGCATTTATCTTATAAGCGCCGCTTCATAAAAAGTCCGCAATGCCGCCTCAATGACTTTTGTACGAATGCCGGGAGAAGGGAAGGGGAGTATAGTGGTTTTGGGTTGGGATTGGATTAAGATACGATAAGTAAATGTGTTTATTACGTTTAATTGTTAACAGATCAAGGATAACATAAAGAGGAAAACCGTGTCGGAATTCGTACATCTTCATTGTCATACATCTTACAGTTTATTGGACGGGGCGTGCAGGATCGATCAGCTTCTGGATCAGGCCCAGACCTTCGGAATGAAGTCCCTTGCCATAACGGATCATGGCGCAATGTTCGGCACCATCGATTTCTACAAGGGGGCCAAGAAAAGGGGGATAAAGCCCATTATAGGATGCGAGATCTATATGGCCCCGGGCAGTCGTTTGGATAAGTCCAGCCACGGCATCCATGATGCCGCTTTTCATCTGATATTGCTTGCCGAGAATGATGAGGGTTATCGGAACCTGATTCGACTCGTATCTGCTGGTTACATGGAGGGTTTTTACTACCGGCCCAGGATAGACAAGGAGATATTGTCGCAATACAGCAAGGGACTGATCGGGATGAGTGCCTGCCTGAAGGGAGAGATAGCCAGCCTGATCCTTTCCGGGAGGGAAAAGGATGCAAAGAGGGCTGCAGGTGAATATTCTGATATCTTTGGCAAGGACAACTTTTTTATAGAGATTATGGATAATGACATCCCTGAACAGAAGAAGGTGATTCCCGGTTTGACCAAACTGGCCAAAGACATGGGCCTTGGAATCGTGGCTACCAATGACTGCCATTATCTCTATCAGGAGGACAGCGCGGCCCATGATGTGCTCCTCTGCCTTCAGACGGGGAAGACCCTGGATGATCCCAAACGGATGAGCATGTCCAGCGATCGTTTCTATTTCAGAAGTCCGGAGGAGATGTCCGAGCTTTTTAAAGACTATCCGGAGGCCATTGCCAATACACTCACTATCGCCGACCGGTGCCGTGTGGACATAGAATTCGGAAAGCTTCATCTGCCGCGCTATCAAACACCCGACAGGATGAGTCTGGATGAATATCTCAGGGAACTGAGCTATAAGGGACTCCATCGGAGATTCCCCTGGATCGAGGAAGGGGAAAGACCTGAAGGGGAAAAACGAAAAGGGGAGGAGATTACCCAGAGGCTTGAGAAGGAACTGGAGATCATCGCCCGTATGGGATATTCCGGATACTTCCTTATTGTGTGGGATTTCATCAATTATGCCCGCAATGAAGGGATACCGGTGGGTCCAGGCCGCGGCTCCGCAGCAGGGAGCCTGGTAGCCTATTCCCTGGGGATTACCGACCTGGATCCCCTCAACTACGGGCTGCTGTTTGAGCGATTCCTGAATCCCGAAAGGGTGAGCATGCCGGATATAGATGTGGATTTCTGCATGAATCGCAGGGATGAGGTCATCGATTATGTGACAGGTAAATACGGCAAGGACAATGTGGCCCAGATCATCACATTCGGCACCATGGCTGCAAAGGGGGTGGTTCGTGATGTGGGCAGGGTACTGGGTATGTCTTATGGAGAAGTGGATAAACTGGCCAAGATGATCCCCAATATCCTCAAGATCACACTCCAGGATGCCATTAAGATGGAGCCCAGGCTCAAGAATCTGATCCAGAGCAATCCGGAGATCGCCCGACTCTTTCAGATCTCTCAGGCACTGGAAGGGCTTGCCAGGCATGCATCCACCCATGCGGCCGGCATCGTTATCACACCCAAACCCCTGGCGGAATATCTCCCGCTTTATCGGGGGCAGAAGGGTGAGGTGATGACGCAATTCACCATGGGGGATGTGGAAAAGATAGGTCTTCTGAAGATGGATTTTCTGGGTCTGAGGACACTCACCGTCATTCAGGAGACCCTGAATCTAATTGAGGAATCCAAGGGAGAGAGCGTGGATCTGGGACGTATATCCATGAAAGACCGGAAGACCTTCAACCTGCTCAAATCCGCGCGTACGGTGGGGGTATTTCAGCTCGAGAGTACGGGGATGCGGGACCTGCTGCGCAGGCTCAAGCCGGAAAATTTTGAGGACCTGATTGCACTGGTGGCACTCTTCCGTCCGGGTCCGCTGGGAAGTGGCATGGTGGATGATTTTATCAAACGCAAGCACGGGCAGGTGGAGATCACCTATGACCATCCCAAATTGAAACGGATACTCAAAGAGACATACGGGATAATCGTGTATCAGGAGCAGGTCATGCAGATTGCATCCGAGTTGGCTGGTTTTACCCTGGGACAGGCGGATCTTCTGAGACGGGCCATGGGTAAAAAGAAGCAGGAGGTCATGGATGAGCAGCGGGCCCATTTTCTGGAAGGTACGAGAAAGAATGGGATTCCCGATGATCTGGCCAAAAAGATCTTTGACCTGATGTCCTATTTTGCAGGGTATGGGTTCAATAAGTCCCACAGCGCAGCCTATGCCCTCATCTCTTACCATACGGCCTATCTGAAGGCCCATTACCCTGTGGAGTTTATGGCTGCCCTTCTGACCAGTGAGATGGAGAATACGGATAAGATCGTCAAATATATCGCCGAGGCCAGGGAGATGAAGATAAAGACCCTGCCGCCGGATGTGAACGAGAGTTCGGTCAGTTTCCGGGTGGTCAAGGATCACATCCGTTTTGGCATGGCAGCTGTGAAGAATGTGGGTGAAACTGCGGTAAGGGCGATTTTGGAGGCCCGCGAAAAGGACGGGGCATTCAATTCCCTTTATGATTTCTGCAAGAAGGTGGATCTGAGGGTGGTGAATAAACGGGTCATCGAAAGCCTGATCAATTGCGGGGCATTTGATTCTCTGAAGATCAGGAGATCGCAGTTGATGGCGATTTTGGATCAGGCGGTGGATCTTGCGCAACAGGCCCAGAGGGCGGTTCAAAGCCGTCAGATCGGCCTTTTTGCCATGAACCACGCCAGGGAGGGAGAGACCGGTGCGAGTATCATCCTGCCGGATATTCCGGAATGGCCCGAATCACAGAGGTTAACGGCGGAAAAGGAGGTGCTGGGTTTTTATCTTACAGGACATCCTCTGACAAGGTTCAGCAAACAGATTCGCAAATATACCACCACCTCTTCTCAGAATATCTTGAATGTCAGGGATGGGGATAAAGTGACACTTGGAGGGATACTCAACCTTTCAAAGGAGATTACCACGAAAAAGGGCGAAAGGATGGCATTTGCCAATCTGGAAGACCTTTATGGGATTGTGGAGGTGGTGCTTTTTCCCGAATTGTACAAAGTCAGTCTCCCGTTGATCGAGGATGAAGTTCCGGTCATTGTGCAGGGCACCGTGGATGTAAAGGAGGATGTGGCAAAGGTCACGGCTACCGAAGTGATTGCCCTTTCAGATGCGGACCGGCATTTTGCCAATAATATTCATATCAGGATGTTTATCCCTGATCTGACTGAGGAGTGTCTCAAAAAACTGCATCATCTGTGTTATCAGCATCGTGGAAACTGTCACCTGTTCCTCCACCTTGCGAGTGCACGGGGTGATGAGGTAATATTAAAGCCTGAGTCAAAGATCAGGGTGCAACCTGAAGAGCCTTTTTTTGAAGGGATTGAAAAACTTCTGGGTAAAGACACCTTTTATCTGGAAGGTTAAAACTAAAAGGGATTTGGGATATGGCCAATACAGTACTGGATTTTGAAAAACCTTTTGTGGAACTGGATGAAATCATCCAGGAAACCCAGAAGCGGATCACGGATTGGAATCCGAAGGTCAAATCGGAGTTAAGGGACCTGAAACGAAAGCGAATGAAACTCTACCGGGAGATATATCCCAAACTGACGCCATGGCAGAAGACCCAACTCGCCCGTCATCCCGAACGTCCTTACAGCTCGGATTATATTGCTGTCATGTGTAAGGATTCTATAGAGATTCATGGAGATCGCCGGTTTTCAGACGACCATGCCATCATGGCGTGTCTTACAAAGATGGATGGGACCTCAATGGTAGTGATTGCACAGCAGAAGGGCAGGGGCACCAAGGAGAACATCTATCGCAATTTTGGAATGCCCGGACCGGAGGGCTACAGAAAAGCACTCAGGGCCATGCTCCTTGCAGAAAAGTTTGGTTATCCCATACTGACGCTGATCGACACACCCGGGGCCTATCCCGGGATCGGTGCTGAAGAGAGGGGGCAGGCGGAGGCGATCGCAAAGAACCTTTTTGAGATGGCTCGTTTGAAAGTCCCCATCATCTCATTGGTCATCGGTGAAGGTGGCAGTGGCGGGGCACTGGGCATCGGCCTGGCAGATCGGATTATGATGCTCGAAAACAGTATCTATTCGGTTATTTCTCCTGAGGCCTGTGCTGCAATACTATGGAAAAAAAAGGAAAAAGCCATTGATGTTGCAGGATCGCTTAAAATGACAGCCCAGGATCTCATAGATCTCAATATAATCGATGAAGTGGTCAAGGAACCTCTCGGAGGCGCCCATCGGGATTATAATCGTGCCGCACATATCGTGCGACGTGTAATCCGCCGTCATCTGGCTGAGCTGCAGAGCATCCCTGCGGATGAACTGGTGGCTAAACGTTATGAGAAATATCGAGGTATCGGGGTATACCGGGAGGCGTGAGCCGTTCAATACAGGGAACCTTTCTTTAAATGACGCAACCAACCCAAGAGGATCTCAAAAGAACCCTCTCCAGGATCGATGGGCGCGGGTACAAAGCTTACAAGGATATTCAGGGCACTTATGCCTTCCCTGGATTTACACTCTTTATCGATCATGTCCAGGGGGACCCCTTTGCCGCACCCAGCAGACTTCGGGCCAGGGTGCCACAAAACCTCGCAGGATATCCCAAGGAGACCTTCACCCCTAAATGCAGGGCCGTGGCCCTCTGTCATTATCTTGCCGAGGAATTCAGTATAAGGGCAAGGCATGCGTCCTCCAGGAGGGGAACCGGAAAGAGCGGCATCATTCAGATCGACGCCCCGGGACAGGAATGCCTTGAAAGAACAGCCATGCGTATCTGCGCCGAATATGTGGAGGCAAGATTCGTCCTGGGCCTGCCTGCGGACGGGCGCAGGGTGAAGGCCAGGGAGGCCATTCTGATGATATGCCGGCAGGTCCCTGACATTGTCTCAGGGAGCCTTTTTTACGAGAGCAATGATAAGGCAAGGATCGACCGTTATATCAAAAGCAATGAGGATGCGGAGTTCTTGCGTGAGGGATTAACGGAAAAGGGGCTTGTGGCATTTATTGCGGATGGCAGTATCCTCCCCAGACGCTCCGGTGTGGATGATCGGCCGCTGCAGAACGGCCATGTGGTGTCCTTCCGATCCCCTGAAAGCTTAAGGATGTCATTCAATCTCCCGAATCAGGGCACTGTCACAGGCATGGGGATCCCCAGGGGGATCACACTCATTGTGGGGGGAGGATTTCATGGGAAATCCACCCTGTTGAACGCCCTGGAGTTGGGCATTTACAATCATAAACCGGGGGACGGCAGGGAACTGGTGGTAACGGATTGCGGAGCCGTCAAGATCAGGGCGGAGGATGGCCGCAGGGTTTGGGGAGTCAACATTTATCCCTTTATCAGGAACCTTCCCTTCGACCAGGACACAGGCTTCTTTTGTACGGATAATGCCTCGGGTTCTACATCCCAGGCTGCCAATATTATCGAGGCCCTGGAGATAGGGGTCACCCTGCTTCTCGTGGATGAGGATACAGCAGCCACCAATTTTATGATCCGTGATCACCGGATGCAGGAATTGGTGGACAAAGATAAGGAACCCATCACCCCGTTTATTGATAAAGTGAGGCAGCTCTATCAGGATTTCGGCGTCTCCACCATCCTCGTCATAGGTGGAAGCGGCGACTATTTCGATGTGGCGGACACGGTCATCGCCATGGAAGCATATGTTCCGAAGGATGTCACGGAAAAGGCACGGAAGATTGCCCTTAAATATAAGGCTGAGCGGAGGCCTGAAGGGGGCAGTGCATTCGGATCCATCACATCCAGGATTCCCCTTGCAAAGAGTATTGATCCCAGCCGAGGTAGGAGAGAGGTAAGCATCAAGACCAGAGAACTGAGGCTTGTTCAGTTTGGCGAGGAAACCATAGACCTTACTTCGATCGAACAGCTTGTGGATTTCAGCCAGACCCGGGCGCTGGGGGATGCCCTGTTTTATGCCAGGGAACATTATATGGACGGTAAGGCAACCATTCGGAAGATCCTGGATGCAGTGATGTCAGACATACAAAAAAAAGGGCTGGATGTATTGAGCAGCAGACCGGTGTCGGATTATGCCTCCTTTAGAGAGTTTGAACTGGCTGCGGCCCTGAATCGTATCCGCTCCCTGGATGTTATTCAAATATAGATTGCTTCGTCGCTGCGCTCCTCGCAATGACTCGATACATGACTTTTTAAGATTTCATCAATTTTAGCGTTTACTTTAACATAATAATGAAAGGAGAGGCCTCATGGATCAGGAATGGAAATCCCTTTTGGTCCGCATCATCCGCTTTGCAATTATTATGTTAATCGTGGCTTTGATTGTGGGACTTTTCTACAGGGAATATTCGAGAAAGTTTCTTTTCAAATATCCTATAAATACCCAGACATCCGTGGGACATCATTTATCCCTTGCCCATGGACATACCGTTCTATTGGGGACTATCATCCCCTTCTTTCTGGCCTTTTTGATTTTCATGCTCAAGGGATTCGATCAAGACAATGAGATGTTCAGGACACTGAAAAAGGTATTCGGTTTTTATATCCTCGGTGCGGTGGCTTCTTTGTTACTTCTCTATTATAAGGGTTCTGCAATCATATATCTCTTTCAGAAGAGTCCGGAGCTTTCTCTGAAGGCCATTGATAATGCCCTGTTTCGACTTTCTGAAAGTCCGAGGTTCTCTTCGTTCAGGATAACTCTAACTTCCTCGATATGTTCTTGCACAAGGGCAAATAATTCCGAATTCCCGTCGATAACGAGAATAATCTCACAATATGGGTATGATTGCTGTTTGAGGCTCTCAATCGCTTCCTTGAGGTCCTTAAACCGGTCGGTTCGATGGGCGCATACAATGATGGAAACAAGCAAGGATTCCTTCGGTTTAATTTCTTCCCCTATGCTAACCGCCTCTGAATAATCATTGTATCCAAGGTATTTTTACTATCCCCGATTCACGTCGGATGTTGCACCCGTTCCAGGTATATGAATCAGGAATCGTCAACAAGGTTATTTTTTAGAAACTATTATCCCTTTCTTGTGCTCTAACCTGATCTGTGTCAGTAAAATCCCAATATTTGTCCCGTTTTATGGATATTGGGCCTTTAAGAAGGCATAGTATAATTACGTTTACCTCAGTTATCGGGTTGACTATCATCGGTTTTGTTTCCACCATGTATTTTGCCCATGTGGTGGGTCCTGCCGTTCTTGGGGCTTACTTTCTTTTTCTCGCGTATCTTGGGATTTTTAATCTGATCGGGGAGGGGGGATTCGGAGACGCGGTGGTGAAGAGAATAAGTGAAGGAATTGAGAAAAATGAATATTTCTCGGCATTTTTCGTACTGAGAATACTGCTGATCATATTCTCCGTTGCAGCCGTATACATATATCAGGGCTCACTCAAGGATCTGGCATCATCAGATCTGGTGGAGTGGCTCATTCTCGCTCTCGTCGTGAGTGGTTTGGAACAAATTGCACGATATGGGGTATACGGCATAGATAAGGTAGGAGTGAACCAGGCTGGCAATCTGATCAGCACTATCGTGAGGGTGGGAATCCAGGTGGCTGCAGTAGCGATAGGATATGGAGCAGCAGGGCTGGTAGGCGGGGTTATTGCAGGATTTGTGGTAAGCGGGGCCATTAATTTTCATTTCCTAAAACTTTCGATTACCCGCTTCACCCTTCGGCATGTACAAAATCTTTTGTTTTTTTCATTCTGGATTTGTATCACCGCCGGTGGGGTGCTTGTATATACCTATGCAGATACGGTGATCATCGGATATTATCTTTCCAATACAGAGGTCGGGATATACAGGGCTGTGTTCCAGTTTACTACCGCAGCAATATTTGTTGCCCTGACCATGAGAACCGTCCTGTATCCAAAGATCAGCTACATGGGCACACGTGGCGAATATACGAAAATCGAATCGCATATATCACGGGCAATAACCTTCTCATTATTGCTGGCAGTTCCGATCTGTATAGGGGGATGGGTACTTGGGGACTCCATGCTCTTTTACTTCTATGGAGCAGCCTTCACCGAAGGAACCACGACCCTTTTCATCCTCCTGGCGATGCAGGTGATCAATATTTTCATGTATCTTGAAATTATGTGCCTGAATGCTGTTGACATGCCAAAAGAAGCGTTTATTGCAACCTTTATCGGGCTTTTTGCGAATGTTGTCCTTGATATTGTTCTCATTCCTTATTGGGGTATTACGGGAGCAGCCTTCGCAACCCTCATCTCGCTCGCCATGAACGTTATACTGGCGTATTGCGCTCTGAAGGGGAAAATGAGTGTCAAATTCGAGAAATCACCAATTTTTCATATTCTTGCCGCCGGATTTCTTATGGGCATATTCCTGGTCGTATATCGCGTACTCGTTTCCTTTACGAGTTTTTGGCACCTCGCAGTAGCATTAGTGGTCGGATTGGTACTCTATCTATTTCTCATCCTCAGGTTCGATGCCGGTATCCGTGACGATATCAAACATATTGCCACTGATATCGGGATAAAATGGCCCGTTTGGCTTTAACGTTGCTACGAATGAGAGTATTCTCAGAATATTTGAACACAATGTATAATGGGATGAACTGAAATACTTCTAATCTGGGAACGTGTATGGAAACGCAGGGGATTTTGAAATATAAAAATATCTTTATCGTCGTTTTGCTTGCGATATTCTCCGTCATTGCACTCTGGATACGTCTTCTTCCCGAATCCGGCCTTGTATCCCCGGATTCAGTAACACTTCTTGGGAATGATCCATGGTATGTGCTCAGGCAGGTGGAGCAGACGCTCGCACATTATCCCGGGTATGGATGGTTTGATGCGATGACCCAGTATCCCACCGGGAATTTTATTCATTGGGGCCCCCTGTTCGTCCAGATTACCTCCTTGCTCCCTCTCCTGGGGGGAGCTGTCTCCCGGTATGATATCATGTATCTCTCGTCATGGGCGCCCCCCCTGATGGCAGTGGCCATGGTTCCGCTGATGTATGGTATCGGACAGAGATTGGGGGATTGGAAGACCGGTCTGCTCGCGTCTGGATTCATAGCGGTGATTTCAGGACAGTAC
>JBLIRM010000085.1:0-13291 GCA_049472295.1 bacterium
GAAGCCATTGTAAGCCTGCCAGAACCAGGGACCGGCGCCCTCCTGGGGATCTGTCAGCCAGTATGGGCCTCCCTGAAAGCCTTCTGAATTGTTGAACCAGGGGGGCGCTGCGGGCCCGTTTTGCATATACATATTACCTGCATTTTCCTGATTCTGATTTCCATTCTGGGCAATCGCCAGATTTAGAGTAAAGATAAAAGAGAGAATAATAAATATGGATAGTATAGTGTAAAGATAACCCTTTCGCATGATTTCAGCCTCCTATAACCTTAAAAAATGAAAATAAATAAAGATACGAGTTTTGGCGCCTCATTATGATATACACTTCAGATCGAAAAAGGTTACAGAAGGAAATCAGATGTCCATGCCAATTGTTAGACCAAAGCCATAGTCAGCGCTTTCTTCATTGAGTCCTGACATACCGTAGCCATGTATCCAATATTTGGCGAGCACCTTTCTTTTGATACCCAATTGCATGGAAAAGTGAGGTGATATACCCGAATGCAATGCGGAACAGCCGGAGAGATCAGCCAAAAGGGTCGTTTTGGGAGAAAGATCATAATTCGCACCACCGCCGTAACAGGTAAGATTTTCGAAATCCGTATTAGAGGTGTCCCCGACCCAGGTGTAATCCCCGAACAGGTAGCATTCCATGCTGCCCAGATCCCAGCTCAGCGTCAGGCCCAGGGTATAATCATATTCACCGGTGCCGAGACCCCTTACGGAGTCTGCAGTGGGAATCTTAAGGCCGGCATAGAAATCAGGGGTGGGAATATAGCGCGGAAGGCCGGGAAAAAGGTCTTGAAAATCGGATGAGAATGATAGATAGATATCACCAAAGCCCTGTTCAGTCTCATTTTTGTTCACTGTTAATCCATTTGTGCTGGTAGTGTCCGTTGTCGCATCAGGCTGGTTGCTATCTGCAGAAGGAGGGCCTCCTGGTCCGCTGCCGCTACCCGGCAGATTTAGTAGAAGGGTTCCGGCATTCTGACCACTGCCATATTGGTTACGTGCCGGTGAGCCGAATCCCTGTCCGTTTGCCCCGGAAAAGGTCTGCCCGCCGACAGTGATTACCCCAGTCCCCTTCTGATAGATATAGGGAACAGTCACTTCAGCAATAAGGGCTTGAAAGGGTTTTCCCTTGATGTGCAAAGAAGAGGAGACATAAGTGGTATTTTCTTCGGTCCCGAAATCCCCCTGGGTAAGGTGGAAACCGGCATCAATGGAGATGGCATGTGATGCATATGGCTGAAAAGAGATCCGGATCAAAAGAATAAAACAGAGGAAGAGAAAACGGATTCCCCTCGGGGAAGAAAGAATAAAATACCTCAAAAAAACCTCCTGCTTCTGACCGAGTTATTTTCCTCCCCCAACCCTTCTCAGAAAAACTAAGATTTTAATCTTTTATAATGTCCTGCGTTTTATACGGCATTAAGAACTTTGTCAGAAAGTAAAGCACCCTTTAATAGTGCAAAACAATCCCCCTCGTTTTGCAGTTAGTTATAGACTAACGGGGGGAGCGGAAATGAGGTCCCCCTTTAGGCTGTCCCCCTTTCCGAATGGGGGATGGCCTTAATTGTCTCTGATTTTGTCTGCCATGCAAAATCCCATCCATCCCTCTCCCCCCTTTAATATTGGAAAGGAAGATATCCTTTATCTGAGCATCGGAGATACCTTTTTCCCGGGCCTCAGTGACAGTCGTGGAGATTCCCTGGCTCCGTTTTCTGTAAATACCGTGTTCCATTCCTGTCCGGACGATTTCCATGGCATCGGCAGGGGAAAATCCCAGGCCTTTGAAGGTGGCAAGATCCTGGGAGGCATTGGCCAGGTTTACGGATCGAGGCGTTGTAGCATGCCGGCTCAATGCCTCCAATTCCTGTTCAGAAACCCCTCTGGAGAGGGATTCGCTCAGCATGATCAGGGATTTTTCCGTCTGGGAAGCCGATTCTTTTTCGATGTCCCGGATTTGATTCAGTATTTTCTGACACACATGAAAACCATCGATCTTTGCTTCCAATACCTTGATAATAACCGAGGAAGGTGCCCTTTTGGCCATTCCCTCTAATGCTTTATTGAGTAAGGGATCAACAGGAAAACCCTCGGCATCCGCATGTTGAACTATATTTAGGATTTTAACCAGGTCTGCACCAGGGACGTTTTGCCGGGTGGCGCTTTCGACTATTTTCTGCCATTTTTCCGTGTCCGTTATCACCTCACCCCGGGCAGGACTGTATCCTTGCAGGCAGACAAAGGAAAAAAGGAATGTCATGACAATGATCACGAAATATTTTTTATTCATTTTTTCCTCTTCTTAAAATAAGAAAATGGTTATATTTATATCTCCCGGAGCACTTCCACGATACTATTTCTGTGGCCGAAACCATCAAAACGGGAAGTCACGGCCCCCGGGTCTGTCACCCACTTCTTTTGATCCACCAGAAACATGTATTCATATTCTCCGGGGTTCAGCATCAGTGTAATTGACCAGACCGCACCCCCGCCCGGATTGACCAATCGAAATCGTTCGTCAATCTCCCAGTCATTGAAGCTTCCCGCGAGATGGACGGATTTTGCCATGGGACCGTAAAAGAAAAAGCGTGTCGGGACCGGCTGGTTTTTCAGGTTTGCAAGTTGCTGTCTCAGTTGATTCACCTGCATGTTTATCCTTTGAAGCCGCAGATATTGCCATGTGGCTCCGGTTGATATCAGTAAGACCAGAGTGAACACAAGAGACCATTTCCATGCCCAGTGCAGATGCACATCCATGGGTGATGTGATCCAGCGAAGGGCCTTTTTCCCAATACCGATCGGTTTTTCTTCGATCCGTGACATCACCCTTTCGGTAAATCCGGTTGGCGGTTGAACCTGGGGGGGCCCTTTCAACAGTGACACAGTCCTCTCAAAGGATGCCTTTTCCTCGGCCAATGCTTTATTCTTCCGGCATTTTTCCTCCAGGAGGCGTTTTTCGTCAGGAGATGCCTCTTCGTCCAGAAAATCGAAGATCAATTCCTTGAAGCCCTTTTTTTTCATGTGTCATTCTCCGTTTCCAGTAAGAGGGTTCGGAGTTTTTCAATCCCTCTGTGTACTCGAACCTTGGCCAGACTCAGAGAAATACTCAGGATTTCAGCAATTTCCAGATAGGACAGTTCCTCCTGATAACGTAAAATAACAGCCGTCCGGTATTCCTCCGGGATCTTCTTTAAAAGTCGCTCGATGAGCGCCCGCTCTCTTTCCTTTTCAATTTTATCCTCGCCTTCAGCCAATTCTCCTACTGAAGGCCTGTGAAGGGGAATCGTTTCATGTCGCTCGTTCTGGCCCTCCCAATTTTTTGCCTGCCTGGAGTGTTCCCTCTTTTTTAGCTCGTTAATGGTCAAGTTCGTACAAATGGTATACAACCAGGTAAAAAAGCTCCTCTTCTGATCAAATTTATGGAGGTTTTCATAGGCCCTTACAAATGCCTCCTGGGCCATATCCTCCGACATATCCCTGTTTTGGCTCAGACGATAGGCCAGATTAAATAAAGCATTTTTATAACGCTCCACCAGTACCCTGAAGGCTCCGGTATCCCCCTTTAATGTCGCTTCCACAAGAAGACTGTCGTTTGAATCGGCCATACGTGCCAAAAGGATTTCCTATTCTTGCTCCTTTTCTTCTGATATGGTTATCTTTTGTCCCTGTCAATTATACAAACAAACTGAAGAAAAGTTACACTTTTTATTATATTTGATCCAAGCATTTTTTATTCCACAACCAATAATGAGTTTTTTTGTCCAAAGCCATCTTCGATCGTCAGTTCCGATCCGGGGTCCGGGATCCAGACTGTGTGATCGATTACAAACATGTATTGATACCTGCCCCTGGGCAGAGGGATAACAATTCTCCATAGACCTTCCGGATTTTTTGACAGCAGATGGTTAATAGGGTCCCAGTTGTTAAATGAGCCTGCAATACTTATCTCTTCTGCATCCGGGTAAAACAACCGGAAAAGAATCCCTGAAGATACAGGGACAGGGCCTGACAAGGAAACCCTCGAACCTGTGCAACCCACAAATATCAATAGTAGAGATACCAGGAAAAATAAGGATAGGTCTCGTAAATTGATGAACATTTTATCTTGATTATATCAGGAGAGATGCTTTATCGCTAATAATCAAAAGTTATTCTTCCCAAGTGATTACGAAATGGATGTTAGTTCATGATTGTTTAATCTCAAAGATAAGACAGCATTCAAAAAAAGTGTGTGATGGCATATCATGTATATTCGTAGAGGGGGATGTCCTCGTCCTGTCCCTCTGCCGTCCAAACCCTGTCTTCTTCAATGATGTGCAACACTTCCCAGCCGCGCTCCTTTAGAATTCGAGCAATTAACCATCTGTGACATTTCCAGGGCATTCTTTCCGAACAGATGATTGCCACCCTGTCATAGATGGCAATGGATTCTATTTTTTCAAGACCCTTTTGAAAATCCTCACTCGACAGATGAACATCATAACCCTCTTTGCGGTATCCACCCAATTCATTTCCCAGAAAGACATAACCGATCATCTGCCTGGCCAGAACCCTGGGAAGGTTTTTTCGTTTGAACCATTCGAATTTGCTGGTAGGAAATCGCCTCACATCAATCAATATTTGGATGTCATATATCTTCAGGAGATCGATAAATTCTTCAATATCTCGGTTACTCATGCCTAATGTGTAAATGATCCCTGTCGTTTCCAATGGATGTTGACTGAGAACGTCCGGCATATTCACCCCTGAATCTATATGTGTGTCGTTGCGATGAGCCAAAGTCCCGATAAAACGACTCTTATATATCTTTTATACCAGAGACGTGGCTAAACATGAAATATGTATGGTCCAATTTATAAGAAATAGGTGTCTCAAAAGGGCGTAAGAAAAAATCTAAGAATCTGCCACAAAAAAATATTTATATTATGTTAACACATTGATATAAATGATTTAAAATTACAACATATAACAAATAACATTAAGTTGTACAGGCCTTAAATTTTAAGATACAAGGAGAAGATATTCTGGATCTTAATAAAGGTTGATCAAAAAAATTCGTCTCTATATTATAGATAAATTCTGCAGGCATGAAAAGGGGCATTTCCGGTTTTTTTACCGTATTTAGTAATAGGTATCAAAATTTGAGAATGTGCGGATATGTTGAAGGGAAAAGGGATTCCTCCCGGATGATTCAAACAAAAAATTGGCATAATCTGACAATGAGTATTATATTGGTTATAATTATTATTGGTTATGGGGGATTTTGAATATTATGGATAAAGATATTGACATAAAGGAAGTTCAGAAGGATATCAATGACTATCTGAGCAAGAAGTACGGGAAAAAGGTTCAGTTTGCCGGATTCGGCCCTTTTCCTCAACCCGCTGGGGATAAAGGAGAAGAAGCGGGCAAGGAAAAGAAAATTGAGCCCCTCACCATCCACTTCGATATGAAACCCGAGGAACTCAAAGCCTACCTGGATGAATATCTGATCAAACAGGATGAGGCCAAGGAGGTCCTGGCGACCAAGGTATGCACCCATTTCAACCGGATCAAGAGATTTAATGAGCACTGCAGGAAAAATCAGCATGACAATATCGGGGAGATCAAAAATAACATCATTATGATCGGCCCCACTGGCGTGGGAAAGACCTACCTGATCAAGCTTATTGCCAGAAAGATCGGTGTGCCCTTTGTCAAGGGAGATGCAACCAAATTCAGCGAGACAGGTTATGTGGGGGGTGACGTGGAAGACCTTGTGCGGGACCTCGTTCATGAAGCCAACGGGAACATCGAACTCGCCCAGTATGGGATCATCTATCTGGATGAGGTGGACAAGATTGCTTCCTCACAGAGTCTGGTCGGCCCTGATGTGTCACGCGCTGGCGTCCAGCGGGCCTTGCTCAAGCCCATGGAGGAGACTGATGTGGAATTGAAGGTGCCCCACGATCCCATCTCCCAGATGGAAGCGATCATGGAGTTTCAGAAGACAGGAAAGCGGGAGAGAAAGCGAATCACTACCAAGCATATCCTGTTCATCATGAGCGGGTCATTCAGCGGTTTGGAAGATATTATCAAAAAGAGGTTGAACCACCAGGGCATCGGATTCGGCGCGGAGATAAAATGCAAGAACGAGCAGTTCGACTATCTGAAGCAGGTCAAAGCAGAAGACCTGATTCAGTATGGATTTGAATCAGAATTTATCGGAAGACTCCCGGTGATCACTGTGTTTGAGCACCTGGAGATCGAGGACCTTTATAATATCCTGAGCAGTCCCAAGAGTCCCACCATTATAGGCAAGAAGAGAGATTTCAAGGCCTACGGCATCGACCTGCAGTTCGAAGATGAAGCACTTCACAGGATTGCCAGGAATGCCTTCAATGAAAAGACCGGAGCCAGGGGACTGAATAGTGCCGTGGAGCGGGTCCTTTTGAAATTCGAGCACATCCTTCCCTCGAAAAATATCAGCCATCTTGTCGTGACCAGTGCCATGGTGGATGACCCTGCAGGGGAACTGAAAAAACTCCTTGAAAATCCCGAGGCCCCCGGGCGCGAAGAGCGATTCAGGTGTTTGCTGGCAGATGAGGAGAAGGAACTGGAAAGAACGCTGCTTGAGAAGGAAGGGGACTTTCAGTCGCGCTACGGAATTAAATTCTCCGATCGGCGGATAGAACTCATCACAAAACACGTGGTTGAGGAACGGATCGATCTGGATTCCGTGATCGAAGAGGTGCTGGCAGTCCACGATGCAACCAGGGAGTTTTCAAAGCAGTTTTCCTACAGAAACGAAGTGGAGTTATCCTTTACCGACGAGGCTGTTGATCGACTCATAGAGAAGCTCTGGAAAGAGGGAGAGGACCCTGCTGATTTTCTGAAGCAATCCTTTCTTAATTACGAGCATGGCCTGAAGCTTATTTTCGAGAAGACGGGAACACGGAAATTTGCCATTCCTGCCGAAGGTATAGAGAACCCGGAAGATTATATGAACGATCTGATCCGCGATACTTACAATCGTTAGGTTACTTCTCAGTGTCCTCCAAGCTTCCCTGAAAATTTTTTGCTGCCCGATGGTGAGGGCCATTTGATCTGAGGATTGTAATTCTCGCTTTGCGAGCTAGGGGCCTTGTATAAAAAATTTTGGATGTGATCCTCAGTGATTTTTTTAGAGGTTGTCAAGTATGCAGGAATAAAAGAAATATTGCTTGAAAATGCAATGCCGTGCAATATTGCATGGCTTTCTTGATTAGACTCCTGAGTCCGGAAAGACTCATTTTCACCCCCCCCTTTAAACCCAGGGTCGTATCTTTACAATAAGTCGCTTAGTATTCCCATGGGAAATCAAATATTTTAACACTGGAACAAGAAATGCAAATTTAAGTATTGATAAATATTTATAAGATTAGAAAGCATTTATTTTGATATACAGGGGGGTGCAATATGGATCTTAATGAAGATCTTTTCACGTTTCTGGATCATTGCTGTGAAAAGAATCGGGAAGCCTGGGAGGTTTTTGTAAACAGATATGGCATCATAATCTATCATTACATTATCAGGACCCTAAAAAGATACGGATTCGACTATCAGGATGATGAAGTGGATGATATCTTTAACAGCGTTTTTTTGGAGCTTCTGAACGAAGACTGCAAAAGATTGAGGGATTTTCGAAGGAAAGAGGAATGCTCCTTTTTGGCTTATCTCAGAATGATCTCCTTCCGCATCATCGCCCGTTATATTAATGAAAAGGAATCCTTTGTCACATTGGGAAATGTCAGCCAAATTATCCCTGAAGGGGAAGATCTCGGGAGAGCGGACTCGATAGATCTCAAAGAGATTATTTTGATCCTGAAGGAGAACCTGCCCAAGAGATATATTTATCTCTTCAAATTGATCTATGAAGAGGGGCTTGATTTTGATGAAATCGCTGAAATCATGAATATGAAACAGAAAGCGGTTTATCAATTGAAAATACAAATGATAGAGAACATTCAAAGGATAGCAAAGCAGAAAAGGCTTTATTCCAGATTAAAACTTTCCTTGGCTGGTGCTCCCGGTGTCTGATATATTGATATTTATGTAATCAATCTTTTCATAAAAAAAGGTGCGACACACCGAAAAGCGGCTGCCGCACCTTCTGATCTATTTTGGCGTTATTATAAAACGGTTACATCCTGTGCCTGAGGACCTTTTTGTCCATCTATGATGGTAAACTCTACCCTCTGATTCTCCTGTAAGGAACGATATCCATTACCATTGATCGCACTGTAATGCACGAACACATCATCATCTCCCTGCTCGCGTGAGATAAAGCCAAATCCCTTATCCGCATTAAACCATTTAACTGTGCCAGTTTCTCGCTCTGCCAAAACCGCTCACCTCCTCTCATTCGAAATTAAAAATCGACAGAGCGTTCTAAACCAGCTTCAGAAAATTTCTTTACTGCAAATGATTCTGTACTGCATATAAAACGACTGTCATCCGTTTTTAGACATCCCATTAATTATTTCATTATTTTATTTAAATTTCAACTCTTGATAGATATAAGGGCAAATAAAATCCATATTGCACGGAAATACTTCATACTAATGTCATGTCAATGATAATTTGTCATTTCGAGGAGTCGAAGAAGATTCCTCGTTTGGCTCGGAACAGACTCTGAAATCTTAAGATTTATCGCTTCCCCCCACGCTTCGCTCGGGGCTTAGGCTCACCGAAATGACATTTGTTTAAGATGACATTTCTTGA
Organism: bacterium; assembly: GCA_049472295.1. Taxonomy (GTDB): domain Bacteria; phylum SZUA-182; class SZUA-182; order DTGQ01; family JAFGSM01; genus JBLIRM01. The sequence goes on from JBLIRM010000085.1 coordinate 8,752, forward strand.
TTGACGCGGCACTAGGTTATTATCTTGCCTCGAAAATGGAAGTCTGATAGATTATCTCCTGATCAACATCCCAACCAAATGAACAAACCATAACAAGGGGGGCGTCAAATGAAGAAGGTGATGGTGCTTTTGACTGTATCTTTTTTTCTTCTCTGGAGTGCATCTTTTTCATTGGCCAAAAGGGCCTCCTCCCCTGATGGGGATTCAAAAACAAGAAAAACGATAGTGGTCGGTGCGGATGAGGATTGGATGGATAAATTCATCGAAGCGGAAAAGGGAAAAGATGCATCAAAGATTATCATCATACCTGAAGAACCCGAGGAAAAAACAGACTATTTTATCGAGGATCTCAAAATCAAAGGGGACATGGCTGCAGGCCAGTTGAGCCTGACTGGTGAAGGTCATGTGATGAGGGGGCAGGAGGCCAAGGTGTACCTGTTCAGCTCCAACCAGGATATCCTGATCCGGGATCTTCAGGTCAACGGGGCCAGGGCGATCGGGGCCTTTGATAAGCAGGGATACTACTTCATTTCAACCAGAAGGGCCTTTTCCTTTAAAGGAACCTTGCAGATTAAGGACAAGAGCCAGATCAAATTCAAAACCATCGGCCCGGTCAACAGGCTGGTCTTCGATTTGACTCATGGATATGCCGTGGATGGGGATCAATTCGGCATCGTGGATCGGGATATCATCCTGCAAAGGATATATGAGAAGACACGGCCTGCACTGGTCAGGGGTTCTTTCCGTTATTCCCTGGCAGATGTCAATACCTTCCTTTATCAGATCTCCTTTCAATCCTATGGGGATGTCATAGGCAGTTACACATTAGAGTTACCCAACGGGGAGCAGGTCTTTGATGTGGAAGGTGCTTTGAGATGGGAGCAAAGGGGGAGCCGGTTGATACTGGACCTGACTGCAGCCAGTACCCGGGTGGCCATCAAAGGGACTTTTCAACTCGTGGATGAGATAAGGATCCCCTTGAGAAAGGGGTTGCACTACGTTGTGATCGGCTCGGAGCCGGAAAAGAAACTGACCCTTGAAACCGGTGCCCAGGAGAAGGACCTCTCCGAGGCAGATATGGAGGTCCTTTATTCCAATTCCAGGGCATTTCTCGCCTCGTTCCATGACAGGTTCAAGTTAAAGATCCAACCACTGGAACTGATCCCATCCCTGGCAGCCACATCCAGAAGCACACAGGTCACATATGCCCTGAATGACCAGGGGAGCATCCTATACGAAATGAATTGTCAGTATCAGAATACAGGTGTGGATTATCTGGAGGTGGATGTCACCGGAACCCCCTTGTATGCAGCCATGCAGGGAAGGCCTGTCAAACTGACCAGGGAGGAAAAGCTCTTTCTCTCCTTTCCCAAGTCCGGTCACGGAAATTTTGATCTGGTCTCCTTTGTCACCCGGAGGGCCCTGGGATGGATATCCTTTGTGAGGCTCCCTTTCCCAAAGATCGATGTACCCATCACCACGCGGACCACAAAGGTGTTTTATCCTGCGGATTATTTATCCCTCACAGTGTTTGGGGCAAGGGGAGGGAGTGAAATGCCCGAGGCCAAGAATATCATATTGTTCCTGGTATTGGTCTCTTTTCTGGGGGCATTGCTGGTAAAAGAGCGCAGGTTTGTGTTCTGGTTTCTGATCCTTGCCATAGGTGCGTTCTACTTTGATGTGCGTTTGTTTATTCTGCTTATCATACTCAGTCTGACACTGATCATACGTGCTTATGCCGGGAAGGTAAAATTCAAAAAACTCTTTCTGGTTGTGGCCGCTGTGATTGTCCTGGCTTTGACCGTCTTGTTGAGCCTCTGGATCATGAAAGGATTTCGTTTGAAGCAGCCCTATTACGCAGCCCAAAGGCTGGCTGATAAGACTATCCCTATGGAGGACGAGGCATTAGAGCAGGCACCCCGCTTCAAAGGCACTACCCGGATCGGGGAGGGCACCGGAGCCATCACTGTGCCAACCAAGCAAGGGGTGCTGCCGGTCAAATTCGAACTCCCCAGCCTGGGTAAATCCCTGTCTGTGACCAATCACCTGGTCACAAGAGAAAAACCGCAGAGTATCACCATGGTCCTTTTTGCCGCCCGTTTTAAGTATATCCTTTATATTCTAATGTTTATCGCTGCCTGGATGTGTTACAAGATCTACATGAAAAGGCAGTTTTTCAGGGGGATGAGATCGTAGAATATATCGGAGGATATCGCAGCCTTTGCGGATGATGCTATCAGACATATCATCCGCCTAAAAAATCCATAGGCAAAACTTTTGTATCCGTTCACCGGGTATAAGATCAGAGTAACCGTTCATGCTATATGTAATTGCGAGTCATTGCGGTGAGCCAAAGCCCAAGCGATACGTGGGGGAAGCGAAGCAATCTCGTTTTAGGATTGCCATGTCGCTTTCGGCTCCTCGCAATGCCAATAGTGAAATGCGGTGAACGGTTACAAACTTTTAGGGCAGTCGAGGCGATATTTGACTGTTGATCTTATTGGGGCTGGAAACCCTCTGAATAATCGATATTTGCCTTGCTGCGCAGATCCGTCAGGTAGTTGCTGATAGCCTCATCCTTTTTTTGTCGATTCAAAAAGGCCACGATCTTATCCCGGACATTATCCAGGGGCTGCACGTCGGCCCCCTGACGATCCGTTAATTTGATCAGATGGTATCCGAACTGGGTTTCCACGACATCGCTGACTTCGCCGATCTTCAATTGAAATGCCGCGTCTTCGAATTCTTTAACCATCCGGCCCTTTTCGAACAGGCCCAGGTCGCCCCCGCGCTCCTTGCTCGGGCAATCGGAATTCTCACGGGCCAATTGAGCAAAATCAGCGCCGTTTTTGATCTTTTCAGAGAGTTCCTCGATCTTCCGGCGTTTTTGTTCTCTGGCCGCAGCATCCTCCTCCTGGTCGACCTTGATCAGGATATGACTGGCCTGGACCTTTTCCGCTGTCTTGAAATTCTCGGGATTGTTTTTGTAAAAATCCGCCACATCCTCTTCCTTCACATCTGAAACATCATCCGTCTGATTTTTCAGAAGTTCATTGATGGTCAGATTTTGTTTGATCTCGTTCCGCAGTTTTTCTTCGGACATTCCAATGGCGGTAAGTTGTTCCTGAAATTTTTCAGGGCTTGGAAACCGGGCTGAAATCTGGGTCATCTGATCGTCAACAGCCTTCTGGTCCGGCTGGATATTGGCCTTACCCGCCTCCTCAAGAAGCAGTTTGAAATTGATCAGGTTCTCGAGGGCCTGTTGCCATAATTTGGGTTGTATCTGTGCCATCTGGTCCGGCGGGACCCTGCCCTCAAATTGCTGCAGCAGTTTATCCCTCTCATCATCCACTTCGGAACGGGTGATGACATTACCATTTACAGTTGCAACCATTGCGTCCTCCTTTAAGTTGACAGGTGGGACAGCATGTGGTGTAAAAGCCTCTTCTTCAGACTCAGACATGGGAGCGGTCCCTGTTCCCTTATTCTGGCAGCCGAATGCCACCAATCCGCAGAAAAAAAATAAGATTGTGTAAAAAAGATATTTCTTCATTTCTCCCCTCCAAATAAAAAGGCCACCGGCAATTATTCTCTCAAAAACCGGTGACCTGACCAGGAATTTTTCAATAATGACCTATTGTTTCAAAAAAGGATTTGATCATGGTTTTTGGACTTCACTTATCTTTTGTGTATCATTTTATCCCCGTAAAGTCAAATGCAAGGTATTAAAAGTGACCCTTTCCGGACCTTTTACTAGTGCCGCGTCAATTAATAAATGTCATACTAAAAACAAATGTCATTTCGGTGAGCCAAGGCCCCGAGCGAAGCGTGGGGGGAAGCGAGAAATCTAAGATTTCAGAGCCTGTTCCGAGTGAAACTAGGAATCTTCTTCGCCTCCTCTAAATGACAGAGTATCTTTGACATGACACTAGTCCATTAATCGGTTATAATAATAATGATGATTAAAGGCCTGAAACCGCATATTGCTTCTAATGCGGATTGAAAGGTTTGCAGAAAAAAACGGCTCATGAGAAATCAATACAAAAGGCTGGATGTCTTTCGATGCACCCATGAATCCCATCAGGGTTTCGGGCATGTGGTCTCTGCCTACCATGTGCTGAAGGAAAAGGCATGTTATCCCCACGGATGTGTCTATTTTAAATGGAAGTGCCGCAAGCTGAATCACAAGCTTCCCTGTCCCAGATCCTATGAGCATGTGGGGAAAAAATGTGCGTCCTGCGCGGATTATTACGACGAGAAGATCGTGAAGCGTCCCAAACTCCTTCTGTCCGAAAAGGATTATATGGATTTCCTCGATGATCTGCGCGATTTCCGGATATGGCTGAATGCCCGGAAAGGCAGGGAGGCGGATTGCGCCGGCACCATCCGGAGTGTCAAACCACGGTTCATATTGCATCGACACTATGACAGAAACAGCCTCTCCGTGAATGGTTTCCTGCTCACCTTTGAGGATGGTTTTATCGGATTGACCCATTTCGAGGACCCCTTCTATCTCCTCCTGAATCCCTCCCAGCAGGGC
>JBLIRM010000086.1:0-13217 GCA_049472295.1 bacterium
CATCCCCCTGGTAATCGCACACCCTCATATAATATGTCACAGGCACCGGGGATTCGATGGCAGGAATCAGAAGCCCCATCTTCAATTCCACGGGCTCATCCTCCCCGATGCTTTTATATGCCTTTCGAATCACACGATCTCGCATGATACTGAGATAATAATCCACACAGGTAGGCTGTGAAGCGGTATCCAAAAACACCTCCAGAATCTGTGGTTTTGAAGTATCATCCAATGTGATGGCATACCAATCCTCATCCCCTCTGTATCCGATTTTGCCCTGCGAGGTATGACCCGATACCAGCACATCTGCGGTATCAATCCTATCATTCCCTGTCACGGGCACACCGGTATTGGCGTCTGTATATTTCACTATCTCTTCAGCAATATCAATGATATCCAGCACCTGAACGGACACCTGATAAGGAGCGCTTTGTGATATCAAATGACCTGGTGCGGCCTGGATGTTCAGATAATGATCGCCTTCCCCCGCCCTTATCTGATTCCGATATGCAGATGAACCTCCAGGATAATTGTGTGAAAGAAGGACCCTTCTCTCCGAATCCTGGCAATTGATCTGATAGGTAAAATTTTCTATCCCTTCATCCCTGTCATCGAGCCTTACTGACAGGACCTTGAATCCAACGGCATCGATATCCTCGAGTGATAATCGATACCAATCCCTATCTTCCGAATAATCAAGAGACCCGTTCACCGAATAGGTATATGTGCTCGGGTCATACGCCATGGGGGCTGCATTTTCCATGGAATCATCTTCATTCTCTTCATGCGAGCTGACGGATGCCACGCAAATCTTGTAACTGGAAGCAGTATCGAAATCATCCCTTCCGTAATCATCGATCAGGACATAATACTCGCCTGCCTCCAGATAGGGGAGCAGTTGATAATTCTCCTGTTGAGGACGGGATAGCGTTTCACGCAATATCCCGTTCAGATCGTACAGATCAATGGATAATGCCACATCACTGCCGCCGGGAAACGGTGAAAAATCAACGGAGATTGCATATACCCCGTCCTCCGGGGCCTCGAATCGATAACAATCCACATCACCTATGTTATCGATGAAATCCGTGTGACAGCTCTCCGGATGGTCACAGATAAGGGGGATGGCCTGGGCAAAATTTTCGTTCCCCTCGGAGCCGTTTGCAAAATCAATCGATAGATAATATGGATAATCCGAGGATTCATCATCCATCAGATCCCTGACGGAAATATAGATATCTTTCGGGACGTCGATATATATGTTCATCTTGATATCCGCAGGCAATTGACTATCCTCCGGGGCATGGTCGGCATAAAGCCTTACCCTTCTGCCTTCCGGGTTCTCCTGATAGACAGTGACCAGAAGCTCTACATCAGACCGGCTTGTGTTGGAGGAACAATTCACCAGAAGGAGGTTGTTTGCTTCAACAGCGCGATAATGATACCAGTCCACTTCTCCGGGTGCGGAAATCGCTCCCGATACCCTTTGTCTCAGGGCAAGCTCTGTGACGCCGTTTTCATTCTGTAGCGGATTCTCCGCACATGAGAGAAAAAATAAAAAAAATAAGGCAGCGAAAATGCAGAATCTCTTCATCGTAAAATCCCCTTCCCCTTATTCAACCTGGTTTTTCTTGTGAATAATGCCTTTCCTATTGAATCACCTATTGAATCACCTATTGAATCAATTGAAAGTCACTGGGTGTAAGAATGATATTTTTATTGATATCCTCGATATTGACTATAATCTCCGCCATCCGAAATATGGGTATGCAATCCGGGTTGTCTTCCGGCACCTCGGCGATATAGAAGCGTATGAGATTGTCACCCGGATACCACTCTTCCTCATCCACGGTGATATAGCCCTGGGTCTGCATAATATCGATGTTGCTCACACAGAAATGATATTGACGGACATATGAGGGCAATGACGAGCCCTGTTCCAGAGGGATCAATCCCCTGTCTTGAATATCATAATGATAACTATATCTTTCTCTGATCCTGGGATCATTGGAGGTGACATTGGTATGGTGCTGTATCTCCTGAAAATCCACCACCCCATCGAAGTCGCAATCCGCTGTGTATTGATTTTCCAGAGGATTGGTACCCATCAAGAACTCTATGCCGTCCGGTATGCCGTCACCGTCCGAATCAGCTATATGGCGATTGGTGCCCTTCACATACTCCTCGCAATCCGTGAGCGCGTCATGATCCGAATCGGGCCAGACACCATCCGGCATGATATCGCACGGGCTGTCCTGAACAAGAGGGTCCAGTTCATGACCCGGGGAGCTGGATTTTATTTCGAAAAAATCACTCAGTCCGTCCCCATCCGTATCCCTAAGTGTGGGGTCCGTATCATATTCCATCTCCTCCTCATCCGGCAGGCCATCCCCGTCACTGTCCACATATACCAGCTCCAGACCGGGTCTGACATTATAGTTATAGGCAAAGAGATATTTGATCTTGTATTCCACGGTCAGCCTCAGGTCCAGGATGTTGATGAAATCGATGGCCTCCGCGCTTTCGAATAGCCTGAACTGACCATTCCCTTCGTCAGCCATGCCCTGAAGTGTGGTTTCAGCCAACTCTCTCGCCAATTGCCCGTCCGCTGTGGGGGGAAAGTTCCCAAGCAGGAGAAAGGTGTGAAAATTGAATGACCCCACCCCCCTCTCGATCGCTGTCTCGTATATCTCGCTTACCCTGTTCCAGATATCCGTATCGGGTTGTCTTCCTCCCTGTATATTGGACATCCCGTCACTCAAAAAGATCACAATGTATTTGGTGCGAATAAGGTTCTGTTCCTCTTCTGCATTGACCCTGTTGATGTCCCTTTCGATATCAGCAAAAATCGCATCCAGTGTGCCCAGATAATCAGTCATGGTATCGTTACGGACCCGGTCCAGGACCCGGTTGATCTCATCCGGGTCCTTGGTAAAACCTCCCCTTCCGTCAATAGTTCTGGTGCGCTCGAACACATCGTTATTCCAAAGCATGATCTCAAAGGAGGTATTCTCATTACTGTTATAGGCATCTATAAAATTCCGCACAGCATCGATTCTCAAAAAATGGGGGTCCGAACCAACCATGACCCCGCCCACATCATCACCCATGCTCAGAGAACAATCGATGGCAAAGAGGACCTTTACAGGAAAACGGATCTCTTCAGGGCTCTCGGTTATAAAAGTCCCCTCCAGGGACACCTTGTAGCGCGGCTGCGTTTTTTCCAGCTCAGGGGTACCGCCGCATCCCCAAAAAATGACTGAGAAGAAAAAAATTATGAGGAGGGATTCCAGAAAAAGGCGATTTACGGTCTTCTCAAGCGTTGTCACACCCATCACCCCTTCCGTCCTGGTCCGTATCCGCCTGATCGGGATTGTGCACCATAGGACAATTGTCACAGGCGTCCCCGATGCCGTCTCCGTCAAGATCCCTGTTTTCATAGGTGTGGCAATTTGGACAAAGATCCGCACCCGGCGCTTCATTCTCCAGAAAGCCGTCGTTATCCCAGTCATCATCGCATAAATCCCCGGCTGTATCTCCGATCATGTAAAAGTCGCTGTTCTCCTGACCCGGATTGTAAACCTTGCTGCAGTTATCGATAATATCCGGTATACCGTCATTGTCATCATCCTCATCACACAAATCACCCATCCCATCTCCATCATAGTCTCTTTGGAGGGGATTAAAGACCGCGATACAATTATCGCTTTCGTTTAATATCTCATCCCCGTCCAGGTCCGGATCACAGGCATCCCCAAGGCCGTCTGCGTCGATATCCAGTTGATCCGTATTGGCGATACTGGGACAATTATCGCAGGCATCCCCATAGTCGTCCCCGTCCGCATTTTCACTCTGGTCATTAGGGGTATACGGGCAATTGTCCCGGGTATCCACCACCCCATCTGCGTCATAATCCTCCTGAAGGGAAAATGTGGGTCCCAGATCATAATTGATTACAATAGGGCCTCCCCCTCCTCCGCCCCCGCCGATACCTCCGGAGGGGGGTGAACCGCAAAGATCATCAGGACATTCATCGAACCATTCGTTGGGATTAAAATCCTGACATCTAAGGGAAGGGGCTTTAAATACAAGCATGAGTGCAATTAGTAAAATCATGGCTATAACGAAAAAATTTTTCATATTCCCCCCCTTTTTTGGGTCCAAGAATGTTCAACCTGGTTAAGAGTCCAAAATTATCATTGCAAGTAGCACAGCGACGAAGCAATCTATAAGTTAATGCCAAAAGCACGTTCTCATTGCAGGGCGGCCGAAGACCAAGGCGACAATCCCAAAAAATGAGATTGCCCACATCCCCCCGACGTTTTGCCCCGGTCTTCGGCTCACTCTTGCAATGAGTCTGCAAATGAATTCTTTATAAGAGCATTAGATGCGGCCCTTATCATTTTTTACCGGGCCTCTATTATTTTTACCGGACTCTATTGTTTTTACTCGCCATTATGATTTTTTACCGATAAAAGATATCAATCTCCTTTTGGGTATTGGAAAAGGAACAAATGAAGATCCTGTCATTCGGATCGAACCACAGGCTATTGTAAAGGCCAATGTCCCCTTGAAATGCCACTACCTCTTTTTTCCATGATTCTCCGTCAAACCGGGCAATTTTTAGGTTATTATTCAAAAGATCAAGTGTGGATCCACTGTGGGGCCTTATTTCATAGTAGGCAATGGCTGGAAATCCCCAGAAATCAAAGGCCAGGCTGCAATATTTTCCGCACCAGGCTGAATCATCGACCATCCGGACATCCCAGGATGAGGACTCCTCTTCGGAATCCTCGATCTTCCAGCCTGAAGGCAGCACCTCTGCATATCTGAGGCAATGCCTGTCATCCCGGCCATTGGTATACTGTTCAACATAATAGGCCACTCCCAGATACCCGATCTCATCCCATCGGGCGCAGGTTATCCCCCCAACCTCACATCCCTTTTCGATCCATTCCTTTTTCCATGTGCCGTTCATCTTGCGGGCCACCCGGAGCCCCTTATCACCACCCGGGATTGCGGCATAATAGAAGATTACCGGGTTCTCTTCATCATCCAGTGCTATGACACAGTGGTCTCCCACATGGTTCTGAATATTCAGGGAACCATATTGATTACCCTCCACAGTCTCCTCAATGACTTCATCATCAAGAGCGGAGCGCGTCCTTTTGACATAGCAGAGATCCGGATATTGATAGTTCATTGCATCACAGCCTTCATAGAAGAATTGATAACAAAGGTGGATATCCCCCTTGGAATCGAGGATAACAGACACCTCTGTGCCTGCCAGTCCGTCCCCGAAAAAGGGGTTCCTCTCCACCACACCTATGGCACCAGTATATTCCTCCCAGCCACTATTTCCTCTAATGATCAGCATGGCATCAGACTGCTGCTCCTGACCACAGTTCCTGATTCTCCCCCCCCGATAAGCCACCACAGGGATTCCCTCTTTATCGAGGCTGAAGGCCAGTGCCATACAATTATCGATATCAACAACTGGTTCTGTGTCTATCACAGTTCCCTGATCATCGCCGGTCCGGTAAAGGAGACCCCGGCTATCCCAAACCAGATAATTGATGCTGTAGTCATGGGCAGGATCATTGCTATCCGTAAAATAGAGCACATGGACCTGACCATTGCTGTCCCACTCTGCTTGCACCCGTGGGTTGAGCATTCCTCCGGCGTCGATCCGGGTCAAGGCAATCCTTTCCCACGTGCCGCTCGATTCCCCACCGGATGTTTCACCGGAGCCTTCATACAGGGTTTGCTCCCCTCCCCCGCCGCATCCTCCCCAAAGGAGAACACCCGAGAAGATCGCAAAAAGGATCAGTAAAGTAACTGTGTAAAAACTCCTAAGTTTTGATTTTGATGTGGTCATAATAAAAATGCCTTGCAAGTGGGTGAATAAAATCTCCTGTCTCCTCCACCCTGCCGTTGTCAGGGAGATTGTTAAACAGCAGATCCGCCTTTTCCTTATGGCCATAATACTTAAAAAGCCCTGCCAGATTGATCCTGGCGCCAATGTTTTGGGAATCAATCGTCAATGCCTTGTTAAAGGCATCCCTGGCCAGGCTGTCATCCCCGATATTCAAATAAGCCACCCCAAGGATATTATGGGCCCTGGCCTTTAACGATTTGGTCCCGTCATGCATTTCCTCCAATGCCTTTTGTACTATCAGGGATGAGAGCCTATGATCCCCCCTTTCCAGATAGGCCTCTGCCAAATTAAGCAACCCACGGATATTGTTCGGGTCCGACATGAGCTGATTATGCAGTTCAATCAGGGTCTCATCCTGAATACATTGGTTGGAGATCTGGAGAGAAGATCCTGATCTTGAGAAACTGCCTTTTTCTGTCCGCTTCGCAGGGTCGATAAAGTATCCTGCCAGTCTGGGATCACATATCTCCCAGGCATGGGCCTTTTCAATACAGGTCTTTAGATATTCCCCTGCCTTCTCAGTGTATCCCTGAATCTTCTGTTCGATAATCTTCACATATTGCACCTTCTCCTCAGGGGATAAATCAGGAGGCAAAGGGGATTCCTTCAGGAACCGGGCAAATTCCTTATTGATTTCAAAACAGCGGTAACATGCGGATAAGGCCGAATCCGGGGATTGATATTGCATTACTGCAACACAGCCCTTCTCGATATCCCCAAGGAGTCTTGATTTCTCAGTGACCAGTCCGGCATCAATGTTGTCCTTCAGCCGGATCTCCATATATCTCTTAACCGAGGACTCCAGCATGTTATATTCCATCCGGGCCATAATGGAGTTGATTTGACTGTCTTTTTTGGCCAGATCGGGCTGATATGCCTTTTTGGCCTTTATTCCATATTCCCGTGCCTTTTTAAGATCCCCAATTTGAATATAAAGATTGGCGATCCTGGCATCTGCCTTTATCTTCCCCATTTTTGAAAGGAGATCCCTTTGGGTGGTCAACACCTTCAGGGCAGAATCACAATCCGCCATGTGTACGGCATTGTCGGCCATTGCGAAAATGATGTCATCCTGACCGCTGATTCCCTTCTTTGTAATGTCAAGAATCGATTCATAGTGATGGTTTGCCAGATCATACTGACCAAGATTCTCTCTGATATGGGCCGCCTGATACAGAAAATCCATGGCGTTTTTGTGCCTGGGAAGCCTTCCTGCAAACTCTTCCAGGTAATGAGCCAACAGCCTGAATTGTGCTGCACGAATCGTGGAATCAATCATCATGCTGAGGGTATTTTCTATTTTGGGAGATGTAGGAAATTGGGTCATAAATTTTGATCCGGCAGAGAGAAGTGCAGCCAGATCGCCCCTTTCTTTGCTGAGACCGACGAGGGTATACAGGGACTCTTCCCCCAGATCAGAAGTACCCTGTCGTTCCACAAACTCAAATATGGCCTCCCTCCCTGTATCCCAATCATTTACGGCATTCAGGGCAAGAGAGCTGATGATCTTTGACTCCGATGCCTTAACAATCTTCGTGACCTCGGCTCTCAATGCTTGATCATTAATCTCAGGATTACGGAGAATGCCCTTTCCGTATCGCACCATGCCTTCATAATCCTCTTTCAAATGAAATGCATCCAGAATAAGATGGATTGCTATTTTTGCCTCCTTGCTCTTTGGATATGACTCCACGAACCGTGAAAAATCCGTGATGGCCTCGCTGTATTTCCCCTCATCGTAGCTGATCCAGGCCACATTAAAGAGCACATCAGGCACCCTTTCGGAGTGGGGAAAGGTATCCGCATAGATCTTGCCTGTGGTTTTGAGTCCCCCCCTGGCCATGGCCACCTGATAATAGTTCAAGGCCTCTTTATTTTTCAGGGCGCTATGGTAGGAAAGGACGGCACTATAGAGTTGTTTCTCTTTTTGTCTATTCTCCGGAGGGAGCCTGAGGGCCAGCTTCTCGGTTTGCCTTCCGGCCTCGAGATACGCCTTGGCGGAAAAAAGGGCCTCGGCATAGTTTTCTTCCATCTGATCGGATGCCGGACTATTTTTGAAAAAATCAAGATATAATCCGTAGGCACTGGCCACCCGTTCAAAATCCGTCAGGGACTTTTTTCGGAGTGCCTTCTGATGCAGATGGGTGATAATATCTCTGGCATAAAGCTCAAAGTCGGAAAAATTTCTCTTTTTTCCCTCTTCAGGGATATGGATGGAATATTTTTGATTACGGAGTGCCTTGACCATAATGGCCACATCCTGTTCCGCATCCTCAAAGCTTTGCATGGCCTGAACGCATTCGAAAATCCTGCGTGCATATTCCAGGAGTTTCGCAGGATCATGCCTTAATATGGATAACTGACGATATATGACTGCCGCATGATGCCACTTGTTCTTGATCGAATAGCGGTATGCCAGTTTTTCCAGAACAACGCTATATACCTGTCTGGACCAGGCAAACCTCTGAAAATAGGCGATGGCCTCCTGGGGGGTGCTCTCCTTGTAACACTCACAGTAACAGTAGGCCATATCGATCAGGGCCTCCAACCTGATGTCCACCCTCTTATAGGTATCGATATCCGGATCCTGGCCTGAAGGGGCGCTGGTGACAGATTCCTCGAAGAGCCCTATGGCCTCTTTAAACTCCCTTTTGTTGATATGGCACCAGGCCAATTTATATCGGGCAACGGCAACAGCAGGGCTTTGCGTATAATCAAGCACCGCTTCATACTCCCTTATGGCCATCTCGAGGTCCTGTGTATTGAAGAAATGGTCCCCCAGCAGCAGATAGGACTCCGGCACATAGGGGCTGCCTTTATATTTGCTGATAATCATCTTGTACTGCATGAGCATTTTTTCCACCTGGCCGAGTTCTCTGTATTCATGCGCCATAAAAAAATGGACCTTATCCAGGTCCCCGAAATTCGGGAAATTCTCCAGAATCCGCTGATATATTTCAATGGCTTGGTTTTTCAAGGATTTGGATTCGAAATCACTGAGCGACTTTAATGTTTCAGTTGATCGGGCCTTGCGGAGAAAATGCACAATCCGGGATTTCTCGATATAAAGCTCTGCCAGACGAAGATAAAGCTCCGGAAGATAAGGACGGTTACTGGATCTGTCTATCAGGGTCCGGGTGTTTTCGATAGCCATATCGCACTTTTTCCTGTCCTCTTCCAGCCTGGCAATAAATCCCTTCTCTTCCTGAGCCCCCTCCTTTTGTTTATATCCATAGGTCCCGGAGCCTGCGGCGTCGCTTACCACCAGTAATATGCATAGAAAAAGGGTCAGAAAGGCAAGGATAAATATCCTTACATAGTCCCTGGTTCTGATGGTCATGCCTCTTTCATAATCGAGCTGCAGGCATGAGTCTCTCATTCGAAAAATATGTCCCATTCTTCCGCACATTTACATTTATTGGGCAATACAACCTTGTAATGCGCCAATTCATCATTCCAGAACTCCCCCTGGAAGGGATAAACCACCTTTTCGTTTTCATCTTTCATCTCTTCAGGGGGTTCTTCCTTATAATGGTATTGAGATACCCTCTGATACATGTCCAGTCCGATCTCATATTCCATCAGATGCGCTTCCTCTTCATACCTCAATAATTCATTGGCAGTATCTTCATATGCCTTTTTGATCTGCTTGCGTATGCAATCCCTGCTTTCCTGAATCTGAAGGGTATACAACTGCTCCAGATATGACTGAAGGGATGGGTCCTCAAATCTTTCGCATTCAGACCTTTCCCTCTCAAGGAGTCTGAGGAATCCCCATGTCCGATTTATTTCCTTTTTGTTCAAGAGCACCAGTAATAAAGCGGGATCATCAGCGACTTTTCCCCGTTTGTAAATGGAATCCAGTGAACTGCTGAAATGGGCCCTGAATTCCTCAACCACGGCCAGGGCCTTCCGGTAATGACATACATCCTTATAAATAAATGATTTCAGAATGTAATACTCGGGTGTGAAATCATCCTGGAAACATGGCGCTTCATAGGCATATAACAATCCCATGGCCTTCTCCAAATCCCTCATGCGATAGTAGACCCATGCCCTTTCCAGAAGGTTTCTGGCCTGTTCCAAAATGGGCCTTTGAATCCTTTGATATAGGATCTCAGCCTCTTTGAACCTCCCCTTTTCGTAAAGTAACCGTGCAAGGCTCATGCATGCTTCATCTTTGAGATCATCCGCCTGAAAAGGCATTTCGAGAATCTGTTCCAATATCGGTATGGCATCATCGATCTGGTCCTGATAGATCCTGTAGAGGGCCTTATGATAGAGATATTTATAAAAGTAATATCCACCTTGTGAGATCCTATTAAAATGCGCGTCCCCCCATTGATAGAAACCATGTTCCCAATCAAACACCCCCTGATAAAAATGGATAAAATCCGCAATCCTTTGTTCAACAAAACCATATTCCTGATCACAGATCACTTTATGAATTATGAGGTCACGATCAAAGGGGATGGTTCGGATCATCTCTTCGAATAGTTCAAGGGCATAAGATACAATCTTGGGATTGGGTTTTCTTACCACAAGATGTGAAAGAACATCCACAGATGCATGGGAGAGACCGCATTTTTTCAAACAGATTCCAAAGAAGAATTCCGCCCATTCGTAATCAGTCACATCCTGTGTATTATGATTCAAAAAGGAGAAGAAATAAGGACATGCCTTGCGATACTCTCCTTTTTCAAAGAGTTCATATCCCCGGGTAAAAGATGCCCTTTCCAGGATTTGAATCACTTCTCCAATGTTGGCGCCGGTATTGGCAGCAGTATTTGTATTTGTATCTGTCTGGGAGGCATAGCTATACCCGGCAAGATACATGATCAAGAAACATATAAGAACCAGCTTTTTTTTATTCATATCCCCCTGCCTTGAAAAGTGATTCCATCCTTCCCATGCACATCAATCTTGATTACCTCGTCAAGAGTCATAATCCGGGTCATTGCAGATTTATCTATCTTCGTCTTCCTCTAAATACTTATTCAAAATATTTATGGTGGAGGATTCTTTCCCCTTTCTGGGGGTCAGATTAAAACGAAATCCCAGATCAATCCCGAAACAAAGATTATTTTCCGTATCCTCTTCCTTGAAATTGATCAGGTCCTGGACCCTGATATTTAAAAACAGATGCTTATTTAAGAAGTATTTGATACCGCAACCCAGGCTGACCGAAGGTACATTCTCCGAAAAGGAATCCGCCTGCCTCTCATAATGAACCATGCCCCCTCCAAGGAAAAAAAAGGTCTCATGGTTGATAATTCCCCGGTTCCAAATGGCATCCTTTCCATATAATGGTTTTAGAACCAAATGGCTGTGAAGCATATATTTTGTCTTTGTAAATTTTGTGGGTGCCGCACCGAAATTCGTCTCCAGGTTCTTTTTGAGG
Organism: bacterium; assembly: GCA_049472295.1. Taxonomy (GTDB): domain Bacteria; phylum SZUA-182; class SZUA-182; order DTGQ01; family JAFGSM01; genus JBLIRM01. The sequence goes on from JBLIRM010000086.1 coordinate 11,340, forward strand.
TCCTTTTCATCGTTTAGCACCCAAAAACCCCTTACCACTTCCCAGGAGAGATGCTCATTGAAATTAAAGGTATAATTCAGACCCACAGGGTAGAGGTCATAAAAATCATCATCCGGAATGTAACCCAGGTTTAAACCGATCTCATGATAGGCATGAAAAATCCTCTCCTGGATGGCATATACATGTTTTTCATCTTTCGGCTCGGCGCAGAAAACCTCTGTTAGACTGAAGCATAGCAGCAGTAATGCACAGCACAGGATGACGCAACAGAAGACAGAATCTCTTTTCACGATTTAAGCTCCTTTAAAATCCTACGATATCAAAGATAAAGGGATATGAAACGATCACTTCCCTGCCATGGGGTTCAGGAAATTGCCAGGATTTTATCTTCTCTTTGATACAGGAATGGATCTCGGTTGATTGAATGGAAGAAAAATTGATCCTTACCTCCCCCACTGTTCCTTCGAGAAGTATCTTCCATTCAAACACGATCTTACCCATAATCGAGGGATCTGAGATCAATGCAGCCTCATAACAATATGTGATCTCATCCAGATGTTGGTCTATCACCCTTTTTACCGCCTCACGGCTCATGCCTCCACCCTGGATATGCACTTTCCGGCTAAGATCTGCCGTGACCATGGCCATCACCTGATTCCTTCCTGTCTCTCCCACCTCCAGGGCAGCAACATCCCCTTGACCTTCAACGCCCGCACTTCTGAATACCTGTCCGGAACCTTTGGTATTCACAAGACCAACTGAGGGGACCTCGATTTTGGAACCCTCCACTTTTCCGACAATACCGGCAACCTTGAATCCGCCTCCACCCTTGTGAGAAGAAGGGACCGCATCAAGATTTGTGACGGATGCAATGGCCTCCTGGACCCCGATACCCACACCCTCCTTCATACCAAGTGCACCCAGAATCCCTGCCTGTTTAATATTGCGATTCAAGACATTTCCCCCAGCCTTCCCACTGCCTCCCCCGGCATTGGGAGAGCGTGAAATCATTCTTTCCCCTTTTGCGTTTTTTTGGGATGAGGCCCTTTTTTTGACAGGAGTGGTTCTGGAGTGTTTCTTTGACTGTTTTTTCATTGCCCTGTTGACTTCAGGTTCCTTTATGGACGATTTCCGGATCTTTTCAAGGTTATCAGCAATTTGACTGGTACCTATTTGGACAAATCTTGGCCTATCGGGAGATGTTGGTGAAAGGATCGGTGCCCTCAATGAAATAAATAATCCCCCAAGGATAATGAGAAGGATATGAAACACAGAGGATTTGATTAAATTTTTATAAAAGGAATTTTCCGGTTTAACAGGTTCGGGAACCTGAGGGCTTTTCCCCTGGGCAACCATGCGTAAAAGATATTCATCATAGCCATCGCTCAGAAAGACACTCCCGTTTTTAGGAAGTGGATAGCGGTAAATCCTTCTCCTCTTACGATATATATTCTCAGGGACAGTCAATCTGGATAATGCAATATTCCGGGTGTCATTAATGCGGACTTGCCCATTACATTGATCATTAAAGAAAAAATAGCATCTTTCCGGATCTTTGTGCTCGACTAGACAAAAACGCTTATGTCCATCCCGCCTGTAATATTTCTTCTTCTGCTGTAAAAAGCAGACATCTATGACATTGCTCTGTCTGAATTTAACTACCTCGATGACTATGTTCTCTTTGCCGGGCGGAAGTTCCGTCTGCTCCGCATTGACAATCTTCGCTCTTAAGGAGAATGACCCCTCCGTATCATCCTCATCCTCTTCTTCCTCTTCTTCATCTGCATCCTCATCATAAACTTCTATAATTTCAAGGATTTCCGGCATCCAATCTAGGGTTTGAGATGTTGTTTTATCTCTGACCGCGATATCCTGGGG
>JBLIRM010000087.1:0-13176 GCA_049472295.1 bacterium
ATCCTTATTCATTTAAAATCCTGACGCCTCTGTTTTTATTAATTATAAAATAATTATTCAATTTATTTTTAATTATTATGACAATTTATTCCTTTAGATATCATAATTTCTATGGCATAAAATATGCTTATAACATAACCTCATCATAAAACCTATGTATCATAAAATTGATTTAAGAAAAGGGGGGATAAAGAGATTCCCAAATCTTAAGATCCTATCCAATTTTCCAAATTGGTCTTCTATTTATAATTATCTTCAATCAGAAGGAGACACAAATTGAATGCGTATGCGTATGAACCTCTGGAAAAAGAACAGAGTATTTTGATCGTAGATGACGAGCCTGCAATCAGAATGACCATCGAAGAGATGTTGAAGCCTCTGGGCTGTAAAATCATGCATGCCGGTAATGGGGACGAGGCCATAGACATCATCAAGAAAAATGATGTGGATCTTGTGATTCTGGACGTACTCATGCCAGGCAGACATGGTTTTTATGTTTGTTCCGCCATTCGGGAGGTTGAAAAGGGTCGCCATATTCCCATTCTGATGATCACTGCGGTTTATACAAAGATGAAATTCTATTTTCAGGCAAAGGATTCCGGCGCTGACGCATACATGGTTAAACCATTTAAAATGGATGCACTCCTGGACAAAGTCGGCAAGCTCCTTCGAATAGTGGTCTAATGATTCTTAAAAAGGTGGTTTGAATGGTGAATGCCAATTTCGATTCTTCCAAAAAAAGGCTCATTGTATTCACAAGATGGCTGGCCTGTCTGGTGGTCTCCTATCTCCTCATATCCAGAGAAGGCCTATATCCTTTTTCACCATTATGTCTTTCATCCCTGATCATTCTGCTTTATGTTATATCCAACCTTTTTCTCAGTTTTCGTTCCAATGCCTTCTTCCATCAGGAAGGCTTCGATATCGCCCTATTTTGTCTTGATATCACTGTGATTTCCCTTTCCATCTATCTTGCCGGGATTAACGGAACCGATTTCTATATCATATTCTTTCTCGAGATCCTTATTATCAGCATGGCTCAAGATCTAAAAAATATTCTCATAGGCACTGCCATATTCTGCGGTGTTTACGGCCTCATATTAATGAATGCAATCCCGGAAAATTATATGTATCAGGGGGACTATATTTCCAGGATCCTTTTTCTGTCTGTAATTGGCATATTTTTTGGTATCAGTGTCAAAATTTTCAGTCAAAAATTGAAAAGGGATAAATACTTATCAGAGAATCATCAACTGATTCTCGACAACATCCAGGAGGTTGTATTTTCTTTGGATTGCAGAGGCCGATTCACATTTATCAGTCCGAACTGCGAACATATACTCGGTGAGAATGCCGAAGTCCTCATGGAGAATCCCAAGGCATTCAAGCATTGCGTTCTGCATGAGGATGAAAAGGGGATAAACACTTTATTGAACCATGCAATCAAAAAACCTACAGCAGGAGAATTGGCATTCAGAATCAATCATCCTGTTCGAGGGATCCGCTGGTTACATATGGTTTATTCCCCGGTTCTGGATAAGAATGAGGATTTGATGGGAATCCAAGGTGCCATAAAGGACATATCAGACCTCAAGGAGGCACGCAATACCATTATCCGATCCGAAGGCTCCTGCTTTCTTGGAAAGCTCTTTTTCAGCATGTCTGTCGAGATCAACAATCCCCTTCAGGTAATCAAGAATGCGGTCCATCTTTTGGAAAAAAACAAAAATCTTTCTCATATCCAAAAATTTTCAATGAATATGATCCAAGAGGCCGAAGGCCGAATCGAGAATATGGTTCAAAAGGCAACTGAATGTGTCCAGTTTGAAAATTCCGAGAAAATCCCTTTAAATATTAATCAACTCCTGCTTAAGGCGGTATCTTTGATCAAAAACAGGATAAAACTGGACCGAATCCAGATCAATCTTGACCTGGACCCTGAAAACATTATGGTTTCTGCTATTCCGAATCTTTTGTATGATGTATTTCTGAATATTCTCCTCAATGCTATAGAAGCGATGGATGACGGCGGTTTTCTCTTTCTTTCCACAACCCATAAAGGAAATCGGACAGAGGTGCGATTTGCTGATACCGGTCATGGCATACCCCCGGAGCATCTGGATGATATCTTCATACCTTTCTTTTCCACAAAGAAAAGCAAAAACGCCTCCGGCCTGGGTCTGACCATTTCCCAATGGATTATTCATGACATGGGAGGAGATATTCGAGTCCATAGCCTTGAGGGTGATGGCACAACCATCACACTTACCTTTCCCCTTCACAGGACATCCCAGAAAACAAAGAAGGGAAAAATGAAAGGATTAACGGAGGTCTGCCATGCATAATGGAAAAAGATGGCGAATCCTGATCATCGATGAAGATCCTTTGAGCCTAAAGAGCTTTATTTCCCTTTTGAACGCTGATGGATATACAGCCACAGGGGTATCTGCTGTTTCAAGGGCAATGAAACTCCTGGAACGCGAATCATTTGATATCGTGTTAACGGAACTGGTTATGGAAGAGATGGATGGAGAGGAATTGTTGGCCAGCCTTTTCCAGAAAAGTCCTGATATCAATGTTATTGTCCTCACCGGATACGGATCTATAGAGATGGCTGTTCAGGCTATGCGTCATGGGGCATATGACTATATTCTCAAACCCTGTGACTATAATCTTCTCAAATTTAGGATTGACAAGGCGATCACTGCAATAAGGGCCATGGAAGGGAAAAAGAAAGCACAGGAGGCCCTCAGAAGCTCAGAGGAACGTTACAGAATCATGATGGAAAATGTGCATGATCTCCTGCTTCTATTTGACATGGACAGAAACTGCTTATATGCAAGCCCGAGTTGGGAAAGCCAGATAGGCATATCCCTCAGCAAATTGGTGGGGAAAAACTGGGTGGATCTTCTATGTTTTAAAGACAAGCAATCGATCGACAACTTATTTCAGGGTCTCCATAATAAAAAGGCACCAAGTAAAAATATCGAAATCAGCATATTTGGAAATAATGGGGGAAAAAGGATATTCAAAGGATATATGCTCTCTCCTCAAAAAAATGCAGGCCATGATCAACTGATATTCCTCTTGCTCCATGACATCACTGAGCATTTAAAAATTCAGGACCAGGAAAGAGAGATAGAACGTATCAAGGCTGCAAAGGACCTTGCCATCGCAACGGCTCATTATGTGAATCAACCCATGACCTGCATCCGGGGCCTCACTGAAATCATGCTCAAAGATCCAAAGGACAGGAATGTGACATTGAGATATCTGAATCAAATCCTGATGGAATGTGACAGAGTGGAGGATATCATCAAAAGGCTGCTCAAGATCAATAAATATGAGACAGTCTCCTATGTGGACGAGGAAATGCTCAGACTCCTATAAATAATCCCTTCATCAAAATCTCTATTTTTGCCGATGAGAAATAAGATCAGAAAGGGAATCCATGTTCAAAAAATCATTCAGAAAAAGGCCCTATCACCCCATTCTCCATCTCTGTTTGGGGAGCATTCTAATCATTTCCATTGTTCTCTTTTCATCCCAAATCTGTCGAGCCCAGATATATCCCACCAATGGATCGTATTATCCCTCCACACCCTATTATACTGAGACATCTTTCAAAGGCCCCTTCCTCAGGTTTGGCATGGGATATGGCATACCTTACGGATATTTTGGGGTCAATACCGAGTTCATGCTTTTTAGATATATTTCCATGATAGGCGGAATGGGGTACAGCCCTGGGGGATCATGCTGGATCATGGGAGTCAGGGTCTATATGAATGAACCTGAAATGCGCTTCAGGCCCAGGATTTCCACGTTATACGGCACTGTGAGTGTATTATCCAAGCGGTACGGTCCTGAGGAAACATACGAAAACGACCAGGGTTATGCGTATGGATTGGGATTTGAATGGAAGATCCTGGATCCGAGTAAATACAGTCTGGATTTTGATATCATCCTGACGGATTACAATGTCCCGCCCGGTTATGAAAAAAAGGGGCCGGAGATAAAACTTTCCATTGGTTTCGGTCGTTTATTCTAAGATCATTCCGGACATTCGGAAGGATCAGAATCTCACTCCAACATGGCAGACCAAACGATCCAGTTTGCTCCGGCTTTCACGGATCGTGTCTTTGGCCTCAATCTTTAACCGGAAAATAGAATACCCAATCTGATATGAAATCCTGTTAATTCTCCCTCTGAGACCCACACCGGCCAGAATGGATCTGCCAAAGGTTGTTTCAGGTGTATCACTAAGGCCGACGGTCTCATAATTGTTCTCGATACTGGCACCATATAAGCCGGTGCCCAGATCAAAGTATCCGGTCATTTGCCCGTCATCCATGGTGAAAAGAAAACCCAGGCAAGGTTCGATACCGAACAGGGCAAAATCCGTTTCTTTGGCCAAAGGGGGCTCATCCGCTATTGCGATCAGGGTTGATGCATCCTTCCTTCGAAGTCCATGGAATCGATATACGAACCCCAATCCGATATTCGGCCGGGCCAGCACAGGAAAAGGATATAATGCAGTCTCATCAAAATGATAACGAACCTGAGTTTCCATACAAAACCCCTTGGCCATGAGCTTATTAATTCGGAATAGCTGCTGCCCGGACCACCAACGCTCCAATCGATATGTGCTGCCAAAGACCTCGCCACTCACGGCAATTGTCCATGTGTCTCCAATCTCTTTCGTTCTGAGAATTGCCTTCAAACTCAACATATCCCCGAGATAGACTGACTGGATAGCAGAGGCACCCTCCCCTGCGAACTCTTCAAAGGTAAAATTGCCCAATCCGAATTCAAAAATTATCCCATACTCCCGTTTTTTTTCTTCTGATGAATGAATCTCCTTCATTTCTTGAATAACCAAATTCCGTCTTTTACTATTATCCCGTCTTTGAGCAAAACATGGTTGGGAATTGGATAAAATGGATAGAAAAACAAATAGGAAAAAAATCCTTTCAAAGCGCTTGATCACAATGGCCTTTCTTTTTTGACATAGGTTTTCGTTATCCATATCTAATATATCTATCGTCACATATATCGGAGTAATCCATTTGTTTATATGTGTTTTACCCATACTATAGTAAACTCTGAAAGTAAGTTTTCATTGTGAGTATTCGCAGGTTTTAACGGTGTACTATCTATCCATGCTATTGTAGACGCTAAAGGTAATTTGTCATTGCGAAGGCCTTAGCCCGAAGCAATCTTACCCCTTGTTTGATTTAGCAAACCCTTATTGATAGAATAAATCATGCCCTTTTTATTCGATTTCCATATCCACTCCCATTTTTCCATAGCCACAAGCAAGGATTGTGATCCTGAGCACCTATTCCTATGGGCCTGTCTGAAAGGTCTCACCGTTATCGGCACAGGGGATTTTACACATCCCGGATGGCTCGAAGAACTGAATCAAAAGCTCATACCTGCTGAAGAGGGCCTATATCGCCTCAAACCAGACCTTGAAAATGCCATTTTAGACGAGATCCCCAAAACCTGTCACAGGGATGTCCGATTTTTACTCTCTTCCGAAATCAGCTCCATTTACAAAAAAGCAGGAAGGGTGAGAAAGATTCATAATTGCCTTCTGGTGCCTTCTCTTGACGATGCAAAGGGCATTTCAGAACGTTTGGATCGGATAGGCAATATCAGGGCCGACGGAAGGCCTATCCTCGGGCTGGACAGTCATGATCTCCTCGAAATCATGCTGGAATCATCCCCCCAAGGAATCTTTATCCCGGCCCACGTATGGACCCCCCATTTCTCGCTTTTTGGGGCCTATTCCGGGTTCGATGCCCTGGAGGAATGTTTTGAGGATCTATCCTCATATATCTGGGCGCTCGAAACAGGCCTCTCATCCGATCCTCCCATGAACTGGCGTGTTTCCGCACTGGATAGATATACCCTGGTTTCAAACTCAGATGCCCATTCACCCAAAAACCTGGCCAGGGAGTCAAACATCCTTGATTGTGCGATATCATTCCCTGCAATTCGATCTGCAATCAAGGAAAAAGAAAAGGGGCAATTTCTGGGAACAGTCGAATTCTTCCCCCAGGAGGGGAAGTATCACTTTGATGGTCATCGGAACTGCGGCATCAGGCTGCACCCGGAGGAGACCATCAAGGCAGGAGGTATCTGCCCCAAATGCGGGAAGAAGCTAACGCTCGGGGTCATGCACAGGGTGGTGGAGCTGGCGGATCGACCAACCGGATATATTCCTGAGAAGGCCCTTCCCTTCCACAGCCTGATCCCCCTGCGTGAAATCCTGTCTGATTATTTCGGGTGCGGGTCTAATGCCAAGAGGGTCAGGCAGGCATATTTCAATCTGATTCAAAAATTGGGCACTGAATGGGACATTCTCACATCAATCCCCATTGAAGAACTCAAGGTATATGCAGGGCCTTCCCTTGCAGAGGGTATCGAGAGGATCCGGACCGGAAAGGTCACCATCAAGCCGGGATTTGACGGGGAGTATGGTACCATATCCATCTTCTCCCCGGAAGACAAAATTGGCAGGATGACCCAGAAAGGCCTCTTTGCCAGGCATGATGAAAACCCTTGTATCCTTTCTAAGCCGCCTCCTTCCGGACCCAAGAGAAAAAAAAGGACTAAAGAGAAAAAGCCCTCATCATCTCAGGAATTGAGCCAAAATAAACAATCCATATTCACTGCCATTGAAGGATCATCCCGCATTGATCATCTCAACCCCTCTCAGATGAAATCCGTTCAGGCCGATTCAGGCCCGGTTTTAGTCATCGCAGGACCCGGTACAGGGAAAACCAGGACCTTGGCCTTTCGAATCCTTCACCTCATCAAAGAAAGGGGAATAAGGCCGGAAGAAATCCTTGCAATCACATTCACCAACAAGGCAGCAAAAGAAATGACACAGCGTCTGGATTCCATATTGCCAAATTCTGCGACATCCCCCTCCAGGCCCTTTATAGGCACCTTTCATCACTTTTGTCTGGGGATTTTAAAAAAACATGGCAATCCTCCTGACTTTCGACTCTTTCATACATATGATAGTCTGGCAATGATCGATCTGATCCTGAAAAACAGAAAACAAACCAAATCTCTCAGGCCCAGAGACTGCCTTCAAAAGATCTCTCTCATCAAATCCAAATATAATGATGATCATCCGGAAGAAGATCCGGATCCCTTACTTATTGAGATTTATGAACAATATCAACAGGGCCTCGAAAAATACAGGGCCTTCGACTATGATGACCTTTTGATCAAGACGGTAGCGCTACTCGAGCAAGAGGAAAACGCGGCCCAGGAGATTCGTTCCGGATTCAAATCCATCCTCGTGGATGAATTTCAGGACGTCAATCCGGTCCAATACAGGCTATTATTGCTATTGGCGGACAAGAAAGGCGCCAACCTTTTCCTGATCGGCGACCCAAATCAGGCCATATATGGCTTCAGAGGATCGGACAACACACTCTTTTTCAGGATCAAAAAAGAGTTCCCATGTTGTCAGACCTTTTCACTGGAAAAAAACTATCGTTCCACATCCCCCATCATCGATTCAGCATATCAACTCATATCCTTTAATCCCCAACAGACCCCTCTAAATCTCGAGTCCGTCCGTGGGGATGGCCCTCCTATCAAGATATTGGCACTCCCATCCGAGAAGGCTGAGGGGATTGCCATTGTCCGCGAGATCAGCACGCTGATGGGTGGGATAGATATGCTTCAGGCCCATGGGGAATCGGGAATATTTCAGAAGCCCGATCATTCTGATTACAGCTTTTCCGATTTTGCCATACTTTTTAGAACCGGCAATCAGGCCGACATTTTGGAGGAATGCTTATTAAAAGAAGGCATCCCTTACCGGCTTGGAGGTTACCAGGGAATTATGGACAATCCCCTGATAAGGCAAATCCTTGCTTTCCTTCGCTGGTGTTATCATCCGACAGACGAACATTCATTCTTACAGGCCCTGGATCTGCCGATCTTTTCCATGGGAAAGGATGAAAAGGCAAAGATCTTCAGATCTCTATCGGATGATTCTCATAAGGTCGGACCGGATGATGGTGACAAAGCCCAATCACTCCTTTCAAGATTTTCTTCCGGACTCATGACCGATCCCAAAATGGCATCCATAGCAAAAGCAATGACAGAGTTTCAACATATCGTCAATGAAGGCCCTCCATCAAAATTTATCGATCAGGTCATATCCGTTTTCGAGGAGCAGGGGCTACAGAAGACTCATCAAAAGGATCTCAACAGACTCAGCCTGCTAGCAGAGGAATTTTCTGATATCTCTTCCTTCCTGGATCGTGTCACACTGTATCGGGATGGAGATATCTCCTGGAAGGGTAAAAAGGGCGAAACAGGGACGGAAGTGGTCAGTCTGATGACACTCCACGCTGCCAAGGGTCTTGAATTCCCTGTGGTTTTCGTATGTGGATGCGAGGATGGCATTCTACCCCACAAACACAGGGAAGGGAATTCAGGGATAGATGAGGAAAGACGACTTTTTTATGTTGGCATGACAAGGGCAAAGGATCGTCTCTATTTATCCTGGTGCAGAAAGCGTTATTGGAATGGGAAAAGGCAAGCAACCCAGGCATCCTCTTTTCTGAAAGAGATCCCGGAGGCATTTTCCGAAAGAACCAGCATCGATATTCCCAAACCTTTAAAACCAGATAACAAACAATTATCTCTATGGTAAGCCATAGAATTTTTACTGAACCTTCCGTCCTTATATCTTACGATAGGGGAGATTGGACGAGAGCTGAATCAATTGCCACAGAAAGGTCAAAGAGAATATTTATTTGACTTAATAAAAATATTGACTTCTTATTTTTTCCATTATATACTTTTGCTTAATTGAAAAAGTTATTTATATATAATTTTGAATAAAGAGACATGGAAAAAAAGATTAATGACAATGCAGAGAATCTGGCCCGTTGTCTTAAGGCAATGGCTCATCCTCTGCGGCTAAAAATAATCCTCTTTTTGGAGAGCAAGGAAAAAAGTGTGGGAGAGATTGAGAGCAGTGTAGGCAGCTCACAATCAAATATCTCTCAACATTTGGGAATCATGAGGGACAAAAATATATTGGTCTCAAGAAAAGAGGGGAATCAGATCTTCTATTCTTTAAAAGATGACCGCATACTTCCTCGACTGAAGGAGATATGTCAGATTCTGATACAGAATAGATGATCGAAGCTTTTACTCTTCTATGGTGATTGCCGAAACCGGGCAAATTTCCTCTGCCTCATGGCAACAATCCTTCAGATCGGAAGGAATTTCGTCCACAATCACCTTGGCCTTATCATCATCTAATTTAAAAATGTCAGGGCAAACCTCTTCACATTGTCCACACCCCAAACAGGTATCTTCATCAATAGTTATAATCATTATTGGACCTCCCTGTGAAACATTCTGCTTATTTTAACGATTTCCCTCTCTTCCACCTCTTTAAGCAATTCAGGATTTCCGACAACCTTTCCGATCAAATTTACAGGAGAGGCAGATACGATCTCCTGTCCATTACTTAGAGGGGTAGGACCAAAAAAGATACATATAGCCCTTGCCATGGGCCAATAACATATATATCCCATCTGGATATCCGTAATGGCCTTCTTTTCGAGCCTGGAGACCACTGATGTCTCGAAGTAGATCTCATTCCCCCAAAGATTCACAATTGACTCAATGGGCAGCTTCTCCCAAACTGCCTGTGCAGTGGGGCTGTCATTGAGCAGGCCCTCCATTGTGATGGATCCGAATTGAAAAAGAATCTTATTCTTCATATCACCCATAATCGTATCCAAAGACTTAAGATTGATTTAATAAATAAATACCCATATATTGTTTTAAAGGAAAGCGGTATCTTTCCGGAATCAAGGATAGCGTATTAAAGACCATGCAAAGGAAATAAGTCTTTAAAAATAAATATATACAACATTATCAAAATTTTTTCCTTTATAGCACTTATCATTTTATTTGTCAATCACTTGAAACAATCGAAAATCCTCTAGATTGCGACTATTTTCCCTCAGGATAAAAAACCTATATTTACAAAGCCCTAAAGCATTCAGATCGAGATATAAAGTTTCTTCCATTGTCAAGATATTTCAAAAATGGATCTTACATGCCATTTGTATGTCAGCAATGCTCATTTTGAAACAAATGTCAAAGCCTCTTGAAATCGTTTAATAAATCATTTATATTATATGCCCTGTAAGACAAAAAGATTAATAGCCATTCCTCCCAATTTTTTAATGGCAAAAAAATTAATCGTCATCGCATTTTGGACAGGTTTACTCTAAATGGTCTATAAACACTGTCAATGATTCCTTATCAAAAGATCCCCGAATCCAAAATCAACCAATATAAAAAAATGATTCCCTTAGGTTGAGGCAAACTGCGCATGCCTTTGAGAAGGCATGCGTTATTTTGAAAATATAGAAGATATTTCCTATAGATCAATCAATGTCAGAGGAGGAAACAATGCTTGAAGAATTGACCCAGCAGGTTGAAGAAAAGGGTCTGTTGATTCGGAAGCTCAGAGAAGAGATCGGGAAGATTATCGTGGGACAGGATTACATGATAGAAAGGATGCTTGTAGGTCTTTTGGCGGATGGGCATCTGCTGGTGGAAGGCGTGCCTGGCCTGGCCAAAACCACCGCTGTCAAGACCCTTGCGCAGGCGATTCACACCAGCTTCCAGCGGATTCAGTTCACGCCCGACCTTCTCCCGGCAGACCTTATCGGAACCCAGATATATCTGCCCAAAACCGGTGAATTTCATATCAAGAAAGGCCCCCTGTTCCACAACATCATCCTTGCGGATGAAATCAACAGGGCGCCTGCAAAGGTCCAGAGTGCTTTGCTCGAAGCGATGCAGGAACGCCAGGTCACTATCGGGGAAGAGACATTTCCCTTGGATGCCCCCTTTCTTGTGATGGCCACACAGAACCCCATTGAGCAGGAAGGCACCTATCCCCTTCCCGAGGCCCAGGTGGACAGGTTTATGCTTAAACTAAAGATCTCCTATCCCAGCAAGGAAGAAGAAAGGGCTATCATGAAACGTATGGTAACCGCCCATGCATCGAAGGTGGAAGCGGTAATCACTCCCAAGGAGATACTGAGTGCCAGAGAGATCGTCAACCAGATCTACATCGACGAGAAATTGCTGGATTATATTGTAGACCTCGTTTTTGCCACGCGAGATCCTGCTGCTTACCGATTATCCGCTATCAAACAGATGATCCAGTATGGTGCATCACCCAGGGCCTCCATATACCTCAATCAGGGATCCAGGGCCTATGCATTCCTGCACGGCAGGGCATATGTGACACCTCAGGACATCAAATGTATCGGAAAAGACATTCTGCGACACCGGATCATCCTGACCTACGAGGCAGAGGCAGAGAATCTGGATACGGATGATATCATCGACAGGATATTCGAATGTGTGGAGGTGCCCTGATCGTGATGGATCCCAAACTGATTCAAAAAATCTCCCGCATCCATATCCACACGAACCACCTTGTGACAGAGGTCATGGCAGGGGAATATGAGAGCGCCTTCCGGGGCAGAGGTATGGAGTTCGAGGAAGTCAGGGAATATCAGCCCGGGGATGATATCCGGGACATCGACTGGAATGTAACAGCAAGGATGGGGCATCCCTTTGTCAAACTTTACAAAGAAGAACGGGAACTGACCATTCTACTCCTGGTGGATGTCAGCTCTTCCGGGCAGTTCGGTTCGGTTAAATCCCTGAAAACAGAGATTATTGCGGAGATAGGCGCCCTGCTTGCATATACAGCCATAAAAAACAATGACAAGGTCGGCCTCATTATCTTCAGCGATACTGTGGAACGTTATATACCGCCGAAAAAGGGACGCGGGCATGTCTGGATGGTAATCCGCGAGGTTTTGCAGCATCAGCCCCAAAGGGGACAGACAGACATTGCCCGGGCCCTGGAATTTATGGCCAATGTAGTGCGCAGGCGTTCTATCTGCTTTCTCATCTCGGATTTTCAGGCCGAAGGTTATGAGCGTCCCCTTCGCCTTGCTGCAAAAAGACATGATCTGATCACTATCTCCATCACCGATCCAAGGGAAAGGGTCCTGCCAAAGATCGGTTTTATCGAATTAGAGGATATGGAGACCGGAGAGAGCATCCTGATAGATACCTTTGATCCGAACGTCCGCAATGGTTTCCGCACACTGGGAGATAAGGAGGCTGAAGAAAGAAAGACCCTTTTTCGATCCATGGGCATCGATCATGTGGAACTCATGATCGATGAATCGGAGGATTTCTATATCAATCCCATTCTGAAACTCTTCAGAATGCGTGAAAAGAGGCTATAAGATGAGCAACCGAAAGACATTATTCTTCTCTGTCATGGTACTCCTGCTTTTCCTGGGACTGGCCGCCCTGATTATTTACTATTCAGGGAATGTATCCAGGGAAATACATCCGGAGTGGCTTGTGGAAAAGGAAAGGAAACTTGCCAATAAACTCAAAGGTGTGGGACTTCTCAGGGCCTCAGCCGGGTCCTTCGAGAGATATTTGGAGATGGCTGATCTGCCTCCAAAGGAGCGGAGCAGGATTGCCTATACCATTGGCCAGTTATATATGGAGGTCCAGGATTATGAAAAGGCTTTACCCTGGCTTTACGAAGCGGAGCTTACAGATCCCGATACAGCACTTGCCACCAAGCTAAATGCACTGATCATCACATGTCTGGAAAGGCTCGGCCGCTATCAAGCCGCCGAATATGCCCTGAAAGCCAGGACCGCACTGGATTCGAATAAGCTGAGCGAAGAATCCCAAGGGGAGAATATCGTGGCCCGTATCGGCCAGGATGTGATCACACTCAATCAGATCAACCAGGCATTTGATGCACTCCCGCCCTGGATCAAACAGGAGATCTCTGAGCCGGCAAAAAAAAAGGAGTTTGCAAGGCAGTACATCGCAGAGGAGATCCTTTACAAAAAGGGGCTGAAGCTGGGCTTTGAAAGGGATCCCGCCAACCTTAAAAAGATCGAGCAATTCAAACGGCAACTCATCATCACTCAGGTCAGAGAGAAGGAACTGGAGGGAAAACTGTCCATTGATGATGCAGATGTCAAGAATTATTTTCTGGCCCACCAGAAGCAATATCAGGATCCCAATCAGGAACGGCCCCCGGTATTTGAGGAG
>JBLIRM010000088.1:0-13125 GCA_049472295.1 bacterium
ATGATAGTTTTTTAAAAACAAACAATTAGCTGAAAATTTCGTATAAACTTGAAGTTACTTAGAGGATTTAGCCCGGCCGACCGGGTGCTGCGCTATTAAGAGGAAAAAGGGCGGGGCATGGCTGCATCAGCAGCCATTGCCCCGATGAAAATCCTAACATTTTCGCCTTCTGCGGCGAATCCAGCCTGCTAATCCAAGGAATAACAGGCCCACAGGTCCGGTTCCAATATTAGGGGCCCTGGCCCCTCTGAACATGCCGCTCCCGGATGATTTTGATCCACCCTGTCGGCTTGGATCAGAGTCCACTCCATAATTTTTCACAGGGCCCTGGGCCCTTAATGCCTGGGCCTGCCGCTCAGTGGTTATCCTATGGACATTTTTCCGCTGGATGCCGAGGCTTTCCATCTCATCCTCCCGGATGACCAACATGGATGTATAATCTGTGACCAGGGAGAAATGGGTCCCCAGTTCGACGACCTTTTGACGAAGCCTTTCCTTTTCCCCCTTTTCGCGGATCTCAGCCATAATATCCTCAATGGATGAAAGTGCCCATAGACGTTCAAGCTCGGGATTCTCCAGATCCGTTTCAGGCAAAAATGCTTTGCAACTCCAGACCTCCTCATTGCCGGCGATCTTCCCCATAAGTTCGATCTCCACTTCACCGGAGCCATTGTAACGGCCAAAACATACGAGTTGCTGGCCCATAAACAGGTTGCCAATCTTTACCGGTGTCAGGTCCTGGACCTTTTCCCCGGAAAACTTAAGCTCCACATCATAGATACATTCGTGCAGGACCTTGGCCTTGGCCTGGATAATGCGACCAATAATGTCCTCATTAGAGGATATATTAATGGCAAATCCGCCCGACTCTTTGGCAAGCATCTCCAGCAGGGGTTCATTGGCACTGTTTCCCATCACAAAGGTAAAAAGCCGGATATCATAGTTTCGTAGAAGCTCCTTAAAACTCGATTGCTGTACGGGCCCTATATTTGCCACACCATCCGTCACCAGGATGATTCCCGTAACGCGATCCTTGTCGAGTCCTTTGTAGGCCTCTTTCAACCCTGCATAGAGTGCTGTGCTGCTGCCCGCTTGAATGGTCCTTATCCCTTCAATGGCGCTATAAACATTCTCCGGCGTGGCCGGTATATAGCCCCCGGTAAAATCATATGCCCTGCTGTCAAAGGTGATAATCCGAAAGCGGTCCAGAGGTGACATCTTATGGATCACTTTACAGACACCATCGGCGAGGGTGGCAATCTTATCACCGCTCATACTTCCCGACTTGTCGAGAACAAATGTCCAGTCCGTGCCATCGGCAATGCGCTGTAAAGAGGCCCCGGGAGTCACAGCCACCATAAAGGTTCCCGGATGTGACGGATCTTCTCTGTAAGGGATCAGCTCAACCCTTGCCGGCACATCATCATCCAGGCGGTAATAAACCACGATATCCCTGGAAAGAGAGGAGCCTTCCGGAAATTCAAGGCCCACTTCATAGATTTCACCTTCTCCTGAGGCCCCATCGCTTGCACTCACTTTTTTGATGACAGCCTGATCCTGATAGTTGGGTAACCGGATATCCTTCACCGGAAAGGCGGACTTGAGCTGGAGGTGGAATTTGAAGGATCCCCTGACCACGTCATCGACTGACCAAAAGGCAATCCGTTCCTCATCCACACCTCCTTCCTCGAGCTGATAGACGAATCTGCCGATATTCAGATCAATCGTCAGGGGCTGATAATAGACCAGTCTCACCCTGGTCTCATCCAGGGCTCGCACCGGATAGACGTGGATCTCAAAGGTCTTGTAGTCATCTTTTTCTGCAAGGGCCGTTTCGTTCCCTCTTGCCTTCTGATCCTCGTAAGTTTTCCTGGCCCTTTCCTTTTCCAGAACTTCGCCCATCACTTCCTTGCCATCAATCCAAAGACTTACCTCTGATAGGCTGCCCTGTTTAGGGACCGGGAAGGAGTAAATGGCTTCCAGATCGCGATCGCTCATATTCATAAATATCTGATCCACTTCGGTTCTTGCAAAGCCATTGTTAATGGTGACGTTTACATTGTGGGATTTCATGGAAACATCGGAAGCACTGCCATCCAAGGGTTTTAATAATCCGGCAGCCCATGTTTCTGGTAAAGAAATCCACAAGATTAGGGCTGATATCATAAATGCCATGGTGAGTCTTTTAAATATCCTACGCATGATGATCCTCCTTTCAAGGATTAAAGGCCTTATTCTCAGACATATCAGACATAAAAGGTGTTAAAGAAGATTTTTTTATGAAATGATTACCTCCTTTCTTTTTTACCTCTTTGGACTTTTAATAAAGCAAAGGTCAAAAAATGTGCCAATCGATTATTATTTAGCTAATTTATTGATTAATAATTCAATTTATAGTTTTTTTGCCTTTGAAGGACTCTTATGATAAAGTAGATTATTGGACATATTATGTACATATGATTTACATTTCATGTATAAGTGAATTACAAATTTTTTTTAAACGGGGGGCATCATGAGAGACAAACAGTTAAAAGAGCATCTGAATCAGGAGGAGCGCGAATTCTTCTCTTTGGTCAACCGGGCGGTCTTTGCCAACCCTTTCAGTGATGAGCGAGTGGCCCTTGACCTGGAAATTGCACGATTGTCTCCCCATGTTTCAGGACAGGATCGTGTGGCTAAAACCATTGAAGAGGTCGCTTCCAGGATCAGGCGGATCGAAAGGGAGGCCAAGATCGACATCCACCGGTTCACAGGCGACGACCGTGCGATTATGGAAAGCACTTTTATTTTTGACTTTTTTCACCGATTCCTTGATCTTTTTGATCAACTGATCCTTGATCAGATCCGGGCCGGGGACAGCCCAATAAAGGTCCCCTTTGCCCATGATGCCCTTTCTCTTTTACGAGAAAGGGGCTTCCACCTCAAGGAGGCACTCCACTATTTTGCATTGTGTTATCAGATAAGAAGGGCGTACTTTTTCATCGATCGCAGCATGGTGGGCCGAAGTCCCTGTATGAAAAGGCTCCGCAAGGATCTATGGAACAATGTCTTTACCCATAATATCGGTTTGTATGACCGGTATTTATGGAACCGGATGGAGGATTTTTCCACCCTGATTCTGGGAGAAACGGGGACCGGTAAGGGGACTGCTGCCGTGGCCATCGGACGCTCGGGACTCATCCCTTTTGATGAGAATAAGGGTAGCTTTATCGAAAGCTTTACCCAATCATTCATATCTCTCAATCTCTCTAGCTTTCCGGAGGCATTGATCGAATCGGAACTTTTTGGACACAAAAAGGGGGCCTTTACCGGAGCCATAGAAGATCATATGGGTATATTCGATCGTTGCAGTCCCTATGGGGCCATTTTTCTGGATGAGATTGGCGAGGCTTCGGTTCCAGTGCAGATCAAACTCCTTCAGGTCCTGCAGGAAAGGACCTTCAGCCCTGTGGGGAGTCATAAAAGGCACCGCTTCCAAGGCCGGGTTATTGCTGCGACCAATCGGTCAATTCACGAAATTCGAAACAATGGTGTATTTCGGGATGATTTTTATTATCGCCTGTGTTCCGATATCATCACGGTTCCCCCATTACGGCAGCGTATACAGGAGGATCCGGGGGAACTGGACGAACTTCTTGCCCATACGCTGGAGCGTATGGTAGGACAGTCTTCAGCGGAACTTAAAAAGTTGGTTCGAAAGGTCATTGATACCAAATTGGGTTCAACGTATCCCTGGCCGGGAAATGTAAGGGAATTGGAACAATGTGTCAGGCGCATCTTACTCAAATGCGATTACGAGGGGGACTATAAAACCCTGACCCCTGATTTGCGTTCGAGGTTGATGAAAGGTATTGATCAAGGAGACGTGGACGCCCAGGGACTCCTAGCAGGCTATTGCCTTTTATTGTATCACCGCCATGGCACATATGGAGAGGTCGCCCGAAGGGCAAAACTGGACAGAAGAACCGTAAAGAAATACATAAAGGATCGGGGTATATGGGCATTTGATCAAGAAAAAGGAGATGAAAATCACAACCTGGCAGAGGATTAATAGGGGATGTCCTTCATGACCTCTTGACTGCCAAAACCTGAAATATCCTGACATTATATGCTAACCTTATGTACAAAATATGTCTATTCATCAGCTCTCCATAAATCCCCTCTAAAAAAGCAAATCTATTTTAAAATATATAAAACAATAAATTAAAAGCTTATAGAAGATTGGCATCTTTCTTGTTTTATATTCCACAAGTATCCCTCAGAAGTATAAAAAAACAATTTTATCGCTCAAAGCAAAGAAGTTGATGAATGAAAGGAGTCACGCCATGAAAATATTATTCAAAAGCATCATAATGATATTGATTTTATCATTCATTCTTACGGGGGCTTGTGGACATAAGTCTCAAAAAACCGGATTATTTAAATCTTTGGATACTAGTATCTCAGTGGCTTATTGTCGAAACTTCTTCTCTATATTGATCGAGAAGGCCATAGCTTATCAGCGGGCATATGTTTACAACAGATTGTCTGAATCGGTTTTTTTCTATTAAAAGAATCAATTTTATGATAAAGATATTTTTATTGACCATATCTGATCAATGAAGTGGCTATCACCTAAAAGATAAGGCAGGGGCACAATGAACGCTAAAGTTTCCTTAAAATCAAAAGGATTTAGGGCCTACCTCGCCACGCTATTCTTCGGAGCAATGAATGACAATGCATTTAAAGTGATTATCGCATTATTGGCAATTCGGTTGATCAGCAATACTTCGCAAGCCAGTATCATCATCGGCCTGGCGAGTATGATGCTTGTCATCCCCTTCATCCTTTTTTCTTCCTATGCGGGATATCTGGCAGATCGTTATAGCAAAAAAAACATCATGGTTTGGGCCAAGTTTTTAGAGATTATCATTATGTTTTTCGGATTCCTGGCCCTGTCAAAAGTAAGCCCGCCCTTTCTCCTCGTTGTTCTCTTCTTTATGGGGGCCCAGAGCACGCTTTTTAGCCCTTCTAAATTCGGCATTCTACCTGAAATGGTTTCCGACGAGGACCTTTCCCTTGCAAATGGATATGTACAGATGTGGACCTTTATCGCCATTATCTTAGGGAGTGCCATCGCTGGCTTGTTATTGAAAATATTTGAAAATGAGGTGGACAAGGCAGGCATTTTTTTTATCGGGACTGCCGGGATCGGTTTTTTAGCCAGTATCTTTATCCCGGATGTCCCAGCATCGGGATCAAAAAAGCCTTTTGAGATCAATTTCTTAAAAGATCTCAGAGTCACCTTTCTGGAGGTTAGAAAGGTCAAGCCCCTATTATTATGCATATTGGGAGCCATGTACTTCTGGTTTTTAGGGGCACTATTTGAGATGAATCTCTTTATCTATGCCAAGGACTTTGTGAATCTGACGGAAACTCAGACATCCTTTTTGTTGGCCATACTTTCCGTTGGCATGGGATTAGGGGGGGTATTGGCAGGAAGGTTTTCCGGGGAGAAGGTGGAATTCGGTCTTGTCCCGCTCGGGGCCATTGGAATGGGGACGTTTTCTCTATTCCTGTTTTTTTCCTATCCATTTCGAATTTTTACCGGTTTGATTCTATTGGCGCTTGGTGTGAGCGGGGGATTTTTCATCATCCCTTTAAATGCTTACATCCAGCAAAAAAGCCCTAAAGAAGCCTTGGGGAGGATACTGGCCCTTGAAAATTTCCTGGCTTTTAGCGGGATTCTTGCTGCATCTTTTATTTATCTTCTTTTTACTCGGGTATTCAGATTACAAGCGCCTACGATCTTCCTGGTTCTTGCTTTATCCTCTTTCATTGTCATTATCTATATCATTAAAACATTACCGGATTTTCTGCTCAGATTCCTGATTTGGCTTTTTACGCATTCGATTTACAAGATCCGTATCGTCGGAAAGGAAAACGTCCCCAGAGAGGGGGGCGCCTTATTGGTCTGTAATCATGTTTCTTTTATTGACCCTTTTTTAATCACAGCCTGTATACAACGTTTTATCCGTTTTTTGATGTATCGGAAGTTCTATGAGATGAGGTTGCTCAATCCTCTTTGCCGTATCATGAAGGTGATTCCGGTTTCCCAGGAGGATTCCCCAAAACAGATGCTCCTTTCCCTGAAGATGGCCGCTCAGGCATTAAATGAGGGTGAAATCGTATGCGTCTTTGCCGAGGGAGAGATTACTCGTACAGGGCATATGCTGTCCTTTAAAAAGGGATTGGAATTCATCAGTCGAGAAAGTACAGCCCCTATCATCCCTGTGTACTTGGATCGTGTGTGGGGAAGTATCTTTAGCTTTCATAAAGGAAGATTCTTTAAAAAGATCCCCGTTAAGATCCCTTATCCGGCGACAGTTGCCTTTGGGAAATCCCTGCCCCCTCAGTCAGACGTCTTTTCTGTCCGACAGGCTGTCGCCGAATTGGGATCAGAGGCATTCAAATACCGGAAAAATGACCAGGAGCTGCTTGCAACCCGTTTCTATATCCAGGCCAGGAAGTCACCCTTTAAACGCTGTATGGCGGATAGTCAGGGGCATGGGCTCAGTTACTGGCGGGCAATGGTAGCCTCAATGGCCCTTTCCCGGGTCTTCGCCAGGAAATATCCGGATGATCCGTATATCGGTATATTCCTCCCGCCCTGTGTCGGCTCTGCCATCGTGAATATTGCCTTGAGCATCACCGGTAAGGTCCCGGTGAATCTCAATTATACCGCTTCGGAAGAGGCTTTAGACACGGCCATTAAAAAATGCAAGATCAGGCATGTTCTGACTTCGAACGCATTTCTCGAAAAGGCAGGCCTCAGGCAGCGCGATGATATGGTGTCTGCGGAGGGTATAAAAAAGGAAGTGAAGATTAAGGACAAGATGCTTTCTTTTTTGGGATTCTGGTTTTTGCCCCTCAGGCTTTTGCGTTTTCTGTTCCGTGTTGAGAAAGGAAGAAACATCAATAGCGTGGCCACGGTTATCTTTACGAGCGGGAGCACTGGAAATCCAAAAGGGGTCATGCTTTCGTACGCCAATATCAATGCCAATATCGAAGGTTTATATCAAGCCATCCATGTCAAAAAGCAGGATACGATTATGGGCGTGCTCCCGTTCTTTCATTCTTTCGGCTTTACCGCGACTTTGTGGTATCCCTTGACAACCGGGATGAGCGTGGTCTATCACAGCAATCCCCTGGATGCGAAGACCGTCGGAGAACTGACCCAAAAACACAAGGCCACGATCCTTTTGGCCACCCCAACCTTTCTGATGAGTTATATCCGGCGCTGTACCAAGGAGGAATTTTCCTCTTTGAGGATGGTGATTGTGGGTGCGGAAAAGCTAAAAAGCCGGATTGCTCAGGCCTTTTATGAAAAATTTCAATTAATGCCCCGAGAGGGATACGGGTGCACGGAACTTTCCCCGGTTGCTTCATTAAATGTGCCTGATTATGAAAGTGAAACCCTAAAACAGATCGGTACGAAATTTGGGACAATCGGGCATCCGCTGACCGGCGTGGCGGCCAGGATAGTCGATCCGGATACCTTTGAGGAAGTCCCTCTGGGAGCCGAAGGCCTCCTATTGGTCAAGGGCGCTAATGTGATGGTCGGGTATTTAGGGGATGAAGAGGCCACCAGAAAGGTCATGCATAACGGCTGGTATATTACCGGAGATCTTGCGCTCATGGATGGGGATGGGTTTATTATGATCAAGGACCGTTTGAGCCGTTTCAGCAAAATTGGGGGTGAGATGGTTCCGCATATTAGAATCGAAGAGGAGATCCATGATATCCTGAATAAAAAGGATGAACAGGTCTGCGCTGTCACTTCGGTGCCGGATGAGAAAAAAGGGGAGGCCCTGGCTGTACTCTGTACAGGGGATATTGATGTGGATAAATTATACGAATCCCTTAATCATTCCGACCTGCCAAAATTGTGGATCCCAAAGAGAAATAATTTCTTTCATGTCGATGAGATACCCCTTTTGGGCAGCGGCAAACTAAACCTTACGAAGATTAAATCAATGGCTTCAGAGAGGGTATAAGGGGATATTCAGTTTCGACTTCTATTTAGCCGATGGTTTTATATCACCAATCTAATGGATAAATAAAGTGTTAAAGACCAAAACTTGCCAATTTCCTAATGGTCTTAGAGCTTCACTTTACTGTGTGGGGTAGCCTCTCCCACGTTGTACTGGTATTCGAGACAATTAGAAATCCCGTATCATGATGCGGCCGAAGAAGCTGATGCCTTACCGAACCCGATATTACGAGTGATTGTATTTTTGGATAATACACCAATAGCAAGTCCCCAACTGATGAATTTGTCATTGCGAACGAAGTGAAGCAATCTCAAATCTAGAGTGCCACGTCGCTGTCCCCTTCGCTTTGCTCGGGGCTTCGGCTCACCCTCGCAATGACTTTGTATGCGTTTGAACGCAACTTGGTATAAGGCGTTCGCTTCGTGATCTATGGAAACATGAAAAGCCCCTCAGCCTACTCGCAGCGATGGCTGGATTGCACCGAGGGATCTACGTCAGGGCCGAACCAATCATGCAACATGCTGGTCTAAATATACCTTGAAGAAATGCAAATTAGCCCCTGACGGAACACTTCAAATGATTTCAGGAAGAATATTTACTCGATTGTTAGGCCGATGCCCAAACCAACCATTTATCCTCACCAATACCAGCCGATAAAGGTGGTGCAATAAACTTAAAAGCGAGGATATTTGCCTGGTTGAAAAAGATTGCTGAGGGCTATTTCAAACGGTATGGCAAGGATAAGCTGGAAGGTTTCCTGAGATTAAAGGATAGGGTAAACCCATAGGTCACTCATTTATCGGCATTCTGATTACAGCCCGGCAAGAAAACAGGCGACACTATACCCGCCTCGTTCATTAAGGTATGGGTTATCTTCTTTTGTAGAAAATCCATTGTCTTATGATCCATTGTCTTATCGTCCATCATAATCTCATCCATATTAAAATCCTTTCTTTAAGCAACCTATGAAACTAAAAAATCCTATCATGCGGTATGGGCAAATCCTTTTCAGCAAATGTCTGCGTTAAATACTTGCTGATAAATTCCTGATCTTCTGCTGCAAGACACTGGTTAAAATATTGAGAGATGCGATTCTCGTCGAACATCCTTTTCCGAATAGCTATGACGCTCTCCCGCCTGATGTTTCCAAATGATATCTGGATAAAGGGGCACGGAATCACGTCTCCGTAAGGCGTTATGTAGATCTTCTCGGCACCCGCTGGACAACCCCATTGTTTTATATTAACCGAAAAATCAAAACGCGTATGCGGGTTCCCTTGCATAATTTTTCTTACGTGAATTTTATCTTCCTTCGTTAGCATAAATTCTTTTTTAAAATTCTCGAAGTCGCTCCAATCACCGGCCGGAACCGCTAACGCGAAGTGAAGCACTATACCGTTTTGCTTTGTGAACCTCAGTAAATTCTCAAGGCCCTTTGTGTAGAGATTTTTATGATGAATTACGACGCAGGCAAATACGGTAAAGCCCGTCTTTTTTGCCAATGCAATTGTTTTGAGAGTCTCTGACAAAGCGCCGTGTTTTCGCCTAAAATCATCGTGTTCCTTCGGGTTTATGCTTTCAACACTTATCATAAGCGCGTCTACACCTAAAACGCGATACTTTAGAAGCTGTTCCTCGGTCAAAGGACCTACGCCATTGGTTGAAATGGAAATGTAGTTTGAGCTGGGATTAAAAAGCGGGATTATTTTTTCTAGAAACGGGGAAATCGTAGGTTCTCCACCGGTAAAATCGATTTGTACTACCCTCAATTTTTTTAGGTCTTGCGCAAGTGTTTTATATTCCTCGACAGACAGTTCGCCGGCATCTTTTTTTAATTTTGTGGTAGAGCAATGAATGCACCTGAGATTACAGTTATAGCTAACTGCAATATCCGCAAAACGCAAGGACGCTCGTTTTAATACATGTATCGAGAAGTATATGCCAAAAAGCCTCAGCCATAATCTCCATTTTTTAGTACGTAAGATGCTCTTTATATTAATGCAGAGATTTACTATTCTATTTTTGAAGGGAAGGCCGTATGTTAAATCAGGGTCATTAATTTTACGTCACCTCTTTACCGCTATTATGCGCTGTGTGGCCGTAGGTAGCCCCAGCACCAACAACAAAAAATCCATAATAGTAAAGGTACCAAGCACGATTACATTTTTAAAATTCAGAAATTCAAAAATTGATTTTGACCTCTCATAACTATTCAATCCTAAAATGTTTCTAAATGTAATTATCCAGAATGATGGGGCTAATATACTGTATTGTTTCACTATCTCAACCCCCCCTTTCTCCAAATAATATCTCAAGTTCTTCTTGGAGAAGAGCTGCAGGTGCCTTGGGAAATGATAACCGCCCCAGTATTTTTTCGAAAAAAGCCTTCTGCTAATGCAATCAATATCAGGGGTTTCTATGGACAGATAGGTCCCGGGCTTAAGATCGTGAAAAAGTTTTTCAAGACACAAGGAAGGATTCCATAGATGTTCCATTAGTTCGTTCATAATAACAACCTTTATATTATTTAATCGGGACATATCAAAATCTTCAAAATACACGTTGATTATAGTAATTCCCTCGCCTTTCATTTTCTCAATGAATTCTTTATCGGTGTTTATATCTATGCCCACCAATCCTAAGTCTCTTGGGCCGAATTTTTTGAAAAGTTGCAGCATGCGCGCGTCTCCGCAGCCAATATCCAATACAGTATCGCCCGGTTGTAATAAGGACAGGATATCCTTGCACCTATTTTTGTCGAGTCTTTCCCGGGTTTTGTCTACATTTGGATCTGAGTGGAGCGGCGAATTGATATTAACGGAATGGTAAGTTTTCGGATAGATTCTGGATGCCTCTTCCGCAACCGGGCGCGGATTGAGATACAATAGATTGCATTTTTCACACTGAACAAAATTAAATGTCCGATTTGATGTAGCGTATTCAATATCCCTGTCCGAGGCGACATGTGAAAAACTGCCGTTCCCGCACATTGGACAGTTAATATGCTCCATCTGTAGGTCTTTGTCATTCATTGGTTGGTATTTATACCAAAGGGGGTGATGTTTTTCAATACAAAGGAATGTTGCTTACAAAGGAAAGTTACTGGGGACATGGATTATTTTCCGCGAGAAAAGGTGGGGTTTTTTACCGTACAAGGCATATAAATAAAAAACACTGCAATTAATTTTGCTCCTGCCGATTGTCGAAATATGTCTAGATACGGTAAATATTACAGCATAGAATCATGGTCAGTGAAAATGTGACCAAAGGCAAAGATTGGAGATATGGCCTGGCTGAAAAAGATTGCCGAGGGCTGTTTCAAACGGCATGGCAAGGATAGGCTGGAGGGTTTCCTGAGATTGATGGATAAGGTTAACCCATAGGTCACTCATTTGATTAGTGGATTGAGGATGAATTATCCCGATATCCCGTTTTAGCGTTTTACTGATGATGCGATGCTGATAGTGCCGCGTCAATCAAAAAATGCCATTGCGAGCGAAGAGAGAAATCTTAAGTTTTCAGACCCTGTTCCGAGTCAAACGAGGAATCTAAGATTTCTCGTCGCCTTGGGCTCCTCGAAATGACAGAGTATCTAAATGACAGAGCATCGTTGAGATGATACTAGAGTGGGAGCGAGCAGGTCCGGACTATACTAAACCCGCCTCGCTTCGTTGCATACCCTTTTGAAGACCTCCTGATAAGCGTCCTCCACCTCTCCCAGGTCCCTGCGGAATCGATCCTTATCCAGCTTTTTCAGGGTCTGTTTGTCCCACAAACGGCATCCGTCAGGGGTGATCTCATCCGCCAGGTAAATGGGCCCGAAGGGGGCCCTGCCGAATTCCAGCTTATAATCCACCAGGATGATCCCCAGCTTGTCAAAAAACCTCTTTAGGATACCGTTCACCTTCAGGCTGATATCCTTGATATAGGCAAGGTCATCATCCGTGGCAAAGCCGAACGCCCGAATATGATCCTCGTTGATCATGGGATCATGTAGCTCGTCATTCTTATAGAAAAATTCCAGTATGGGTATGGGCAGTTCCCCGCCCTCTTCCATGCCGAACCTCTTGGCAAGGCTGCCTGCGATCCGGTTTCTCACCACAACCTCCAGGGGAAAGATCTTGACCTTCCTGACCAGCATCTCCCTGTCGCTTACCTGGCGGACGAAATGGGTGGGGATACCCTCTTTCTCGAGCAGCTTGAAAATAGCGGTGGAGATCTTGTTATTGTAAATCCCTTTATCTACGATGGTCCCTCTTTTTTGGGCATCAAAGGCAGTGGCGTCATCCTTGAAATGCTGGATTACGAGTGAGGGATCGCTGGTCCCGTAGATGATCTTTGCCTTTCCCTCATAAAGCTGGTTACCCTTTTCCATGATTCTATTTCTCCTTTTTTTTCTTTCCCTTTTCTCTTGGATCCCCGGCTTCTGTTATGCAGTCTTCGGTAAACGCCTCCCCGAACACCCTTCTGAAGATGGTATTGATATGCTGCAGATGATAGTGAAGGGAGAAGGCATTCTCCAGATCACCTTCGGAGATGACCTGCTTCAATGCGGGATCCCTTTCCAGGAGTTTTCTGAAATTCCCCTTTTTCTGCCATGCCTTCATGGCATTTCTCTGGACAATGCGGTAAGCATCCTCCCTGGTTATCCCCCTTTTGACCAATTCAAGGAGCACCCTCTGGGAGTAAATGAGCCCGCCGGTGTGCTCCAGGTTCTCCTTCATGCGATCGGGATACACGATCAGATTCTCCATCAACCGGGTAAAACGGTTAAGCATATGATCGAGCAGGATGGTGGTATCCGGGCAGATGATCCTTTCAACGGAGGAGTGGCTGATATCCCTTTCATGCCATAATGCCACGTTCTCCAGGGCTGCCTGTGCATTGGACCTGATCAGCCTAGCCAGCCCGCACATCTGTTCGGATACAATGGGATTCCTCTTATGGGGCATGGCTGAGGAACCCTTTTGACCGGCGGCAAAGCACTCTTCCGCCTCCAGCACCTCCGTTCTTTGGAGGTGCCGGATCTCCAGGGCAAACTTGTCTATGGAGGAGGCAATGACGGCCATGGGAGTAAAAAATTCAGCCAGGC
>JBLIRM010000089.1:0-12953 GCA_049472295.1 bacterium
CCTGAACCGGGGCATAGATGAATACCTTGTTGGGCTCCTCAGGATCGTCCAATAAAGCCATGTATTCCTTCATTTGATTAATCGTGGATGCGGCCAAATCCTCTCCGAAGCCTTCAACCTTTGATAGAATATAGGATAGCAGTTCCCAAGAAGGGCCCTTGAGAAACTCGGCAATGGCAAGGGCCCTCAGGCCGGGTATGCTCTGGGGCAGAATAGATCTCACTATCTCGTCTGTCTCTATGGGTAGCTTGCCTATCAATCTTATAAAGTCATGATCGGTTTCCGGACCTAAACAATTGATCAATCCCC
Source organism: bacterium (assembly GCA_049472295.1). Lineage (GTDB taxonomy): Bacteria > SZUA-182 > SZUA-182 > DTGQ01 > JAFGSM01 > JBLIRM01. The sequence goes on from JBLIRM010000089.1 coordinate 310, forward strand.
AAACCTGACAAAGAAAACGGATCGGAACCCGCCCAATGGATTTAATGGCTGCCCTGACCCCTTTAATCTGATCCTCCTTACCATTGGCTACAAGCAAATGGCTCAACACATGATCCACAAAATAATCACAGTCCTCATCATCCAGCAAATCACAGGCATTTTTTATAATCCCCTTTTTCCGCCAGGGGTTTTCCTCATCCTTGTAAAAGATATGCTGAAAGTCAGCGCATCGGGACGCCCCCCAAACCCGCCATTGACGAGGTGAACGCATCAATTCTTTGGTTATGGCGAATATCCGTGGTTCATGTATATTGTCAACCACCAGGACAGCCCTTTTTTCCTTTTTATGGATGCCTATATAATCAAGCTGCTGCAACAATCTTGCAACCGCGCCTTCCACATCCTCTGTGTTCAGATCCTTGTTGATTTTGAGCCGGACAATGGGCATCTGATCCCCGTAAAGCCTGTTGGCTTCTAAGGAGAGATAGGCCAATAAGCTTGTCTTCCCGCAGAATGGGGGGCCGAAAAACAGGACATCTTTTTCATTAGAGATCCATTCATCCATATGGCGGGTAATTTTGGGTAGAGGGATGAAGTGCTTTCGGATCTGTGTCTCCGTCCTTAACTCCTGAAGGGAGGGTTCCTTTTCTTTTAAAGGGATCCCATCCGTGGTTTTCGCCTGAATGATTTCGAAATCGATGTCCTCCTTGGGAAGAAATAGATCCCTAATCCTTGAGGGTCCCCCCTGAAAAGCCTCTTCATGTAATTCCGTCCGATCCATATTATTTATTGTCTCATAAAATTTTTGGATCAAACGGGGTGGCAAAAAGGGTTTGGTTTGCCCTTTATCTAAATAGGCCCTTTCCGATGTGCTGGGGATAACGAATATCTTTGACCGGGTTTGTGCCCCATCCTCAATACTTGCACCTATGCTCAGGGTGTCCTTCAAATCCTTCAACCAGATCATGTGCTTCAGGTGATATCGTCCCAGGTGATCAGTTTGGCCGTCACCCAATTGACACGGAACCCATTCTCCAGGCCCTGATGGATCATATTCCCTGAGCCATACCTCACCTTTTCCTTCGTCCAGGTTTAACCGAACGATGTTGTAGCCGGCTTTTTTGTCCGGATTGTGATAACAGTTGCCTGCTGCAATTCGGGTGTGTTCGTTGATCTGTGTCACCCAGTTCTTATGATCATGACCATGGAGCAAGAATTTGAATTCCGCTGCCATCTTTTGCTTGAGAAAAAGGTCCTCTTTTTTGGTAAACCAATAGATGGGATGATGCATCAGAGCGATGCAAAAATTGGCCCTTTTGAGATTTTGACGAAAAGAGGCAAGTTGCCGTTCACCATCCAACCAGAGCTTACCCTTTTCCCTTTGTCCTTTGCCTGAGGATGACCATGCGGAATTGAAACCTGCGATACCGATCTTAATCCGGCTGAATTCTCTAATGTCGGAATAAATGGCCCTTGACGGATCATCCAGCAGATGATCATACCCATAGTCTTTTAAAAATTCTTCATATTCCCGGAGCTTGGTCACATAAGAGCGCCACAGACTATTCGGGTCATGGATCATATCGGTTAACTTCCTTAGGTCTGCCTTTTCTCGAAGCCAGAGGAAAAGGGACTTGTTATCCACCGCGAGATTGATATCGTGATTGCCTGGAACGATGAAGATGTTCGATTTGGGGAAGTCTTCTCCGTAGGTGGTTCGGATGGATTCCAGAAATCGATTTGCTTTAGCATATTGCACAGGCAGGGATTTTCCTTCTTCCTCTTCGATCTGACCGAATGCCGCATCACCTGTAAAAAAGATCATGTCCGCGAACAGACCATGTTCTTCCTTCAGACGTCTCAAATCCTCAACCAACTTCTCCGTAACTTCCTGATGATTTGTTCCATACTTTGGATGGCAAACATGCAGATCTGAAATATGAAGCCACGTTATAGAAGTCATATCTTTCATTACCTCCGGTCTTAAAGTCTGCAAGCCCTTGTCAAGTGGATAATCTCATAACAAAAAATTTCAATATATCCCTTTTTTATATAACAGGCATTTTAGGAGGTCAAGGGTTTGCTTGAATTGCTTATGAGTAATGGATTGACAAACCTTGGATAAAATCAAGGCAGGCACGGGATCATTTTATTGAAAAGGGGTGGGGTCCCCTTTGCCTTCACGTAAAACTTCCGGCACATTATTGGAAAGGTCAACCAGTGTGGTGGGTTCGATACTACAAATTCCCCCGTCAATGACAAGATCAATCTGTGCTTCGAGCTGTTTCCTGATTTCCTCAGGGTCCGTCATGGGGGAATCTTCTCCCGGCAATATGAGCGTGGTGGTTAACATGGGCTCGTTTAATTCTGCCAATAGGGCCTTTACAATAGGATTGTCAGGTATCCGTATGCCAATGGTCTTTTTTTTAGGATGCATGAGACGCCTCGGCACCTCTTTTGTGGCCCTTAAGATGAATGTATAGGCCCCGGGCGTATTTGCCTTGAGCATACGGAAAACCGGTGTGTCAAAACGGGCATAAATCCCCACCTCGGAAAGATCCCGGCAGATTAGTGTAAAATTATGCTTTGCATCCAAATGTCGAATTCTACAGATCCTTTCCAGAGCCGCTTTGTCTCCAAGGTGACATCCGAGGGCATACGCAGAGTCCGTTGGGTAAACCAATACCCCCCCGTTTCGGATAATCTTGACTGCTTGTGCAATGAGCCTCGATTGTGGATTGTCCGGATGAACGATAAAAAATTGACTCATCGATATTAACCTTGATCTTTCCCTATGATTGATTCATGTTTTAGTTCATACCTTGTTTTTATTCGACAGGTATTCCCATTCAGATCATACCATTGGCATAGTTTAGCAAATAGGATGCCATTTTTCATGCGCAATCCATTCTTTTAATAACAGATGAATATGTGGCATCGGGAGAGATCGCTGAAGATACAAATAAGGGGTAAGCATTATAAAAAGGGATTTGGATCTTTAAGAACAGCTCTCCAAAAGCCCTTGGAGGTAGTTTTCCGTCACTTTTGGCATGGATGTGAAGTGAACGATAAAAGAAGACTGGGTTTCTGCCTCTCGATTAATGACCTTTGCATACAGCTCGATGGGAATATCTTCATCGTTTTGGCCCACCAACAGGAATTTCAGATCCGTAAGCACCGGCACCCTTGTTTCGGATTTTATTTCTGCCTCAACGGAGGAAAGTTTAATGATGCTGCCTCGCTGAAGTTCCCCGCCCGCATCCTTATCCTTGATGGAAACGAATTTGATGGGGATCTCATTGGGCAGCCAAAGGAGTTCCTCCCTGCATGTCTCCGGCATGTAAAGACTGTATTTGCCGCCGATCCCGACAACCTCATAGATCTTGACCGGTTCATCGATTCCTTTGGTTTCCACCTCGATCTCTTTACCTACTTTCACTAAGCTCCCCACATCATTTTTCGTATCTTCGGATATAAGGATCTGCCCGCCCAGTGTAAAGGATTCAATCCTGGAGGTTAGGTTTACGTTACGGCCAACAACTCCGTATTTTGCACGCTTTTCCGAGCCGATATTGCCCACAATGACCTCACCTGTATTGATGCCGATGCCCATTTTCAATTCAGGCAAACCGGCCTTCCGGTTTCTCTCGTTGACGGTATCCATGGCCAATTGCATTTCAATGGCACAGGCCACGCCCTTCACCGCAGCATCCTCTATAAAGGCCGGCGCCCCGAAGAGGGAAAGGATGGCATCCCCGATAAACTCCACAATGGTGCCATTATATTCGAAAATGATGTTGGTCATTGTCTCCAGGTAATTGTTGATCAGGGTCATAACCTGCTCGGCGCTCAATTGTTCTCCCAGTGAGGTAAAGCCCCTCAGGTCGGACATCATAATGGTGACTCTGCGCTTTTCACCGCCCAAATTAAGCCCTTCCGGGGTTTCCAGAAGCTTGTTCACTACATCGTCAGAGAGATAGCGGCCAAAGGTTTTCATAATAAAACGATTGCGGAGTTCGAGACGCTTCTGGCTCTCGATCAAGGCCTGATATGCCTCGTTGCGCTGCAGAAGGTTTATATAGCTTTTTGAATGATGGCGGATGCGGGCCACAAGCTCCATTTTATCCGGGAATTTGACCATAAAATCGTTTGCACCAACGGCAAAGGCCTCGGCCTTGATCTTGGGATCCTCTTCTGCGGAAAGGACAATCATGGGGACATCCCGGGTGACTTTGTTTTCACGGAATTTGCGAACCATGGTCAGCCCGTCGATCCCTGGCATGACCAGATCCTGGAGAATCACGGTGGGTTTGATCTCTTCGGCCATTTTTTCCTCCTGGGCCGGATCCATACAATAATGAAATGAAATATCCTTTTCATCCGAGAGGATCTCATTGACAGCTTCGCAGACCGTACGGGAGTCATCGATCATCAAGACAACTGTGGTATATTCGGAGATGGATTCCCCTACAAATGCCCCGCTGATAGTCGAATATAAGGATTCTCTAAAACCCATCTTATGATTGTAAGTTTATTATTTATAAAGGATTGAGAAGATTTAGAAGCCTGCGAATCTGAGTTAATATGCCATAGTCATGATCATATGTCAATATAAAAAAAATGCCTCTGTCAGAGCCGAACCAAGGGTTATAAAAGGTCAAGGGCCTGCTTTCCGCTCATGCCGGTATTGATCCCCAGCTTTTGGGCCGTGTCGTTGGCATCCTTGACGATCCCGTTCAAAAGATCATCCACTGTTGCAATGGCCCCACCCGTGCCCGATCTTACCCTTGCTGCAGGATAATTGAAACGGTCCAACGCATATACATCAAATACCCCGCACCCCACCATCCCGGTGTCCGTTACCACCATAACCATATTCAATGTGCCCAGAGGGATCACATAACCGTCCGCTTCTTTCCTGTCGAGTTTTATCCTTTCATGAATCATCATTTTCCTCCTTTGCAAATGACATCGATCACTTGCAGATGGGTGACTTGCCCTTTCGATGAATTCACCAAGCCTCTTCCGGTAGGCAATCAGAGCCTCGGGCCTTCGGTTGAAATAGTGAGTATCCTCAAAGATAACGGGTTTTATGCCGTTTAGGAGTGCCCGGGCCTCTTGCTGAAATTCCTGTGAACTGGAAAGCTCTGAAACCATGGTCAGATACCAGTAATCCTCGATGCCATCCCTCAGGATCTTCAGCCGGGTGCTTGGCATGGGACCGGGATACACAAGGAATCCGTTTCCGTTATGGATGCCTGCGTATGGGAATGGGTATTTTTTCTCCGACAGATGAAAGGGTGTTTCCGGCCAGTCTTTATTGCCTTCAGGCCAGCGGTTGCCCGCATAGATGAAGATCCCCTCAACCGAATAATCATATGCCATCCAGTACGGGATACGGTGTTCGATGGCATCATTGTCGATCTGCATGTTGGGGGCATCCACCAGGGGCCTTTCCATTTCAACCTGTATGGGCAGGTGGCAGAAATACCACCATAACTCCTGCCTTCCCGGTCGCCCTGATTCCATCCATGAATGAAAGTTTGTGGACATGTCGGACAACCATATATCCGCACCCCGGTCAAGGTCATCGTAATATTGGGTGGCAAGAAAGACCTTAAGCCCAGGAAACGCCTCACGGATTTTGGATGTGGCAGGGATCACCAGATCCTCGAATTGTTGTTTTGTGGGCTCATCCCTGGCACCATATACTATGGCCTTCTGGAGCCATCCCTTTTCTTTTAGATGTTCGTAGTAAGGACGAAATGATGCGGTATCCTTGAAAGGGAGGGTTTCAAAAAACATGAGCCCCCGGTGAAGGCAAAAATCCAGGTTTTCGTCAAGGCTCTTCAAATCCATGTTCTTTCCCACACTTATGGGATCGATATGGTGATCGAGAAGCAGGGCACAAAGGGATCGATAGGCATCCGGGGCCATCTTTTCCCCACCGGGCGTTTGATCCCCTGTCCAGACAACCGTGGGGAAAGGGACTCTATCCGGCAAAACAAAGTCCCAGACATGCAGATCTATTTTAAATGCCATAGCTCTTGAATTGGAGGGTTTGATCATGAGGGTGCCTGAATAATCTCCGGGGGCCGCATCACCTGGGACATGAATCTCGCACCAGATAAGACCCAGATCAGTCCCCTGGATTGAAAGATTTTCAATGGGCAGAAGGGGATCCGGCCAGTCCCCCACATGCCTGGTGGGGTACTGGGGCCTTATGCTTTTCACAAAACCCACCTGCCATAATCGGACGGCATCTGAAGGAATGATCCCTTTCCCTCCCTTTCTTGTGAGTGCTGAAGGGATGATACGGATATCCTCCAACGTGAAATCCATCCCGGGAATGATGGCCAGTTGGAATGCCTCTGACTCATTTCTCGCACAGCTTATGGAAACGGCATCCGTTATGTTCCCCTTGAACCAGTATTTATTTCTAAAGGTCTTGCGAAGTGATGTCTCCTCTCCCAAGATATAATCAGGCGAGGCAATCCCTGTCTTCCGAGCAAAGATCCGGACATGGGATTCGAATGCCGCGAGCTGATCCGAAAATGCCAGTCCCCAATGATCCACGTCATTTTTGATGGCGGTTTCCGCAGGCGGCAGTTTTGGTTTTTCGGCACCCATAGTCAGGGGACAAAAAATCATTTGCAGGAGAAAGATCTTTGCAAAAAGGCATAAAAGAAAGGGTCTCATGATTTGCCCTTATTGATTATATCCTCCTTGCTATCCATCAACCCCAGTCTGATATCAAACATCTCATCCATCAGGTTCCCCATACCCGCAAGCAGATGGGTGATCCGGTCCTGTTCCTTTCGCTCGAGGTATTTTCTGATCTCTTCATCGCGCTTTTCAATGACATCGAAAATCTTTCGGATCTCCTCCATATGCTGCTCCCTCATCTCCTCAACCTTTTGATCCGCCTCTTTGTAAATCTCTTTGATTTCCTCGAACTGCGCTTTCATCTCTTTGAGTTTTTTGTACATATCGTCAAATTTTTCATACATTTTATTTAACTTGTCCATCATTTCCTCCCATCTTCATCCAAAAGATCTAATCCCCGATAAGCAACCCTTTTTGTTGCCCGTTCTCCATGATCCCTTTGGAGATCACAAGCCTTTTCCCGATATTTTTACCGTCATTCAATACCTTCTCATCCCTGGTATAGATCCCTCTGCAGAATCTAACGATACGAGGGTATTTGTAGTGGAGGTAGTTTATAAGCATAGGGTCCTGGGTTTTGATCAGGGCATTCCTCTTCCCCTGTCCCTCTTGCTCTTTTTCTTGGTCAGCCAGCTTCGAGCGAAAGCCTTCCAGGATACCCACAGCAAAATCCCTTTTCCTGAAATGAGTGAGTCCCTTTTCCCTGTTATAATTCATCCATTGGGAATGAATAAAATGACAGACAAAGTCGTAGACATAGGATGCCATTTGAACGTTTCGGATGGTGCCGCTAATCTCCAAAACCCGTCCCATCTTTTCCTTTTCCAACACATAAGCGCTCACCCAGATCCCCTGGACAAAATAAAAGTCCTGTATGATATGGGCCAGCAGATAGTCCGCATGGCTGTGGCGCAGGGCCGGTTTGCCCAGAAAGAGGCTGATAAAATCCCTGTTTTCATGATGCGCCAATAGCTCCAGGTTATATCTTTCAATCAGTTTATGGGCTTTGGCCATGGCTGCCTGGGCTTCATATTGGTTTTTGCTTTCTGCAAGGGCAAGGAGTTTTCTAATCTTTGTAAGGATCCTGTCCTCATCCCTGCAATTATTATCCGAAACCCGCTCGTCAAGGGGAGGGTAATCACCCGAAGCCTTCGGATTGGCCCGCAGGAGATGACAAGCCTTCAGAAAACAAGGCCCATGTGGAGGTTCATTTCTACCGGATAAAACCATGTCTGCATATTGATGGGCCATTTCATGTATAAGCACCTCCCTGACAGAATCCCAGGAATGCTTCAGGACCAGTTCCCTGCTAAGAGAGATCTCATGCCTTTTACCGGACCACTCTCCCCATCGGGTTTTTAGATCCCTGAGGCTGAAAAAGGGGATTCTCATCGCTCCCCTCAGCGAAGGGGGTAGCAATAAAAGGGCTGTTTTCCACTCACAGGCAAGCCCGTAAAGGATGCGGCGTTCCAGTTCCTCTCGAAGGTTCACCCTGCTTCGTTTATTTGGAATCATGATCCGGATTATATCAAAGGAAAGGGAGCGGGTCGAATCGGGGGATGATTCGTTTAGTGGGCAAAGAAGAGTTTAGGTTTGACAAATCAGATATTTATGGCTAATCCTTCGTATGCTGCAGTGCATTGGATATCCAGGTTTTTGCTTTTAAACCAGGAGCGGGCGTTTTCCTGGATGGCATCGACTTCGCTATCCGTACGGTCCGGATCATGATGGGTGAGTATGAGATGCTTTACTTCCGCCTCCGCAGCCAATTCGCATACCTGGCTTACCAGGCTATGTCCCCAGCCGTGTTTTTGGGGCATATCTTCCTCAAGGTATTGGGCATCATGAATCAATAGATCGGTATGCCTGCAAAATTCGACAAATTCCTCGAATTCAGTCGCTTTTTTATCCGGAGGGTCCAGTTCATTATCAGTGAGATACACAACCGAGTGGTTGTTTTTTTGCACACGGTAGCCATAGCCACCTCCCGGATGGTTTGTGGCGACTCGTGAAATCTTGAATCCATAGTGGCTTAGAAAAGGGGATATATCCTCCTTGATACATTGACGCAGGGAAGGTAATTTTTGAGGCTCCACAGGGAAATGGGCACCGTCCATCTGGTTCATGAGAGACATGATCATGCTTTTCCCCTGTTTATTGGATAGGATATTGACCTTTCTTTTTGATTCATAGATGGGCCAGAAGAATGGAAATCCCTGGATATGATCCCAATGGCGGTGGGATAAAAGGATAAATATCTCCTCCTTCCCTCCGGACAGGGCTTTCCCCAATTCACGAATACCTGTGCCTGCATCCAGAACCAGGATCTTGTTCGTCCCAGTGTTGATGCTGACACAAGATGTGTTGCCACCGTACCGAACGGTAGATGGACTGGGGCTTGGGATGGAACCCCGCACCCCCCAGAATCTGACTCTCATTAAAGTTTTCATAATCTTTTAAGAAATATTAATTTTTGCATGATAGTTTTCGACTAATTATTTGTTTTTAAATACCTTAGTCCTTCATTGCGATTGATAAGGTCGTGGGTGTTAGCTCTTTTTTTATATAATCGGCATTAAAGGGGAAGATATTTACCCAAAAAAGTAAAGTTGAATCATTTCCAAACCGATCATAATGAAATTATATATAATCACCTCAACAAAATCATTTTATATTCTTGGATTGAATATTTCAACCAACCATTTGACCTTGCGGATATCTTCCAAAAAAGGATGTTTTCTATTGTAGATGGCAATGAATTAACGTATAATCTTCTTTATGAATTTATCAGATTTGATCCTAATTCCATAATTCTCTTAACCTAGTTCAGAGAGGGGCCGCCCATGATTGCCAAGATTTTTGTAACATTGAAGTCCGGTGTTTTGGATCCACAGGGAAAGACCCTTCACCATGCGCTCGGTTCACTGGGATACGATGAAGTGGAAGGCGTGAGGCTTGGAAAGTATGTGTTATTGCATCTTAAGGATAAAGACCCTGAGAAGGCGAAGCGTAGAATAGAGGAGATGTGCCATAAGCTTTTGGCAAACCCGGTCATCGAGGAGTACCAGTTTGAGATAGAGGAGGGGGCATAGATGCGTTGCGGGGTTGTGGTGTTTCCGGGTTCCAATTGTGACCATGACTGCTACCATGTGTTAAAACATGTGATGGGTTTAAAAGCTGATTATATATGGCATAAACAAAAAGACCTCAAGGGATATGAACTGATCCTTTTGCCCGGGGGGTTCTCTTACGGGGATTACCTGCGGGCCGGGGCCATCGCAAGATTTTCACCTGTGATGAATGAGATTAAGAGGTTTGCCGGAAAAGGGGGGCTTGTGATGGGGATCTGCAATGGGTTTCAAGTGCTCCTCGAATCCGGTCTGCTGCCGGGGGCCATGTTGTGCAACAGGGATCTGCGTTTTATTTGCAGGCATGTGTGGATCAGGGTGGAGAATGCATCCCTGCCCTTTACCTGTATGTGTCGGGAGGGTCAGGTTCTCAGGATTCCCATAGCCCATCAGGAGGGGTGTTATTACAATGATCCGGACAGCTTAAAGGAGATGGAGAAAAACGGGCAGGTGGTGTTTCGCTATTGCAGCCCCGGTGGAATGCCTTCGGAAGAATACAACCCTAACGGGTCTGTCGGGAATATCGCAGGGATCTGCAACAAGGAAAGAAATGTACTGGGGATGATGCCCCACCCCGAAAGGTGCGCGGAGTCCGCCCTTGGATCGGAAGATGGCAGGCTGATCTTTGCCTCGTTGATGAAAGAGGCCATGGGAGTGGCACAATGAGCACTGAAGAGATCAAAATTACGCCCGAGCTTATCGAACAGCATGGTCTGAGTCAGGAGGAATACCGTCGGATTAAGTCGCTTCTGGGGAGGGAGCCGAATTATACCGAACTCGGCATCTTTTCCGTCATGTGGTCGGAGCATTGCAGCTATAAGAGTTCAAAGGCCATATTAAAAAAGTTCCCCACCACGGGTGAGCAGATCATCCAGGGCCCCGGAGAGAACGCAGGGGTGGTGGCCATTGATGATGATCTGGCCATGGTTTTCAAGATCGAAAGCCATAACCACCCTTCCTATATCGAGCCCTATCAGGGCGCGGCCACAGGAGTCGGCGGGATCATCAGGGATATCTTTACCATGGGCGCCAGGCCCATTGCATGTCTGAACTCCCTGCGGTTCGGCCCCCTGGAGAACCCGAAAAACAGATACCTTATGTCCCGGGTTGTGGCGGGGATCGCAGGATATGGTAACTGCATGGGGATCCCCACGGTGGGCGGGGAGGTCTTTTTCGAGGAGTGTTATTCACAGAATCCCCTGGTGAATGCATTCTGCCTGGGCATTGCGCACAGGGAGAGGATCTTTTATGCCCGTGCGTGCGGAGATGGGAACCCGGTGATCTATGTGGGATCGAGCACTGGAAGGGATGGTATCCATGGTGCCACCATGGCATCCGAGGAATTTAATGAGCAATCCGAAGAACGCCGTCCCACGGTCCAGGTGGGTGACCCCTTTACGGAAAAGCTTCTTCTGGAGGCATGCCTCGAGCTGATGAAAACGGATTACATCGTGGGGATCCAGGATATGGGGGCCGCCGGGCTGACCTGTTCCAATTGCGAAATGGCCGGAAAGGGTGGGGCAGGTGTGGATATCGATCTGGGTCTGGTACCTGTCAGGGAGACGGGTATGACCCCCTATGAGATCATGCTCTCCGAATCCCAGGAGAGGATGCTGCTGGTGGCCCAAAAGGGGAAAGAGAAAGAGGTGGAGGATATATTTTCCAAATGGGACCTGCATGGGGTTACCATAGGCCGGGTGACAGGGGATGGCCACATGCGTGTAAAGGAAAATGGAAGGCTTGTGGCGGACATCCCTGCCCTGGTATTGAGTGAAGAGGCCCCTGTCTATCACAATCCCAAAAAAAGACCTGCATACGTCGAGGAAATCCAGGCATGGAAACCGGAGCATCTCCCGGAGCCCTCCGATCTGACAAAGGTCCTTGAAAATCTTTTGGGTTCACCCTCTATCGGCTCCAAAGGGTGGGTCTTTGAGCAGTATGACCATATGGTGCGCATCAATACCATTCTGCTTCCCGGGGGAGATGCTGCGGTTTTGAGGATCATGGGCACACCCAAGGCCATTGGCATGACCCTGGACGGGAATGGTCGCTACTGTTATCTGGATCCGAGAATGGGAGGAAGGCTGGCTGTGGCTGAGGCGGCACGGAACCTGGTGTGCACCGGAACCAAACCATTGGCCATTACCAATTGCCTCAATTTCGGGGATCCTGAAAATCCGGAGGTCATGTGGCAGTTCGACGAGGCTGTTGAGGGAATCTCAGAGGCCTGCAGATGTTTCAAGACCCCTGTGACCGGGGGTAATGTCAGCTTTTATAACCAGACACTGGGAGAACCCATCTTTCCCACACCGGTCATAGGTATGGTAGGATTGGTCCAGGATGTCCAGACACTGGTGACCCCCTGGTTTAAGGATGATGGTGATCTGATCTGTCTGATCGGTCAGATGGGGGAGGATCTGGGCGGAAGTGAATATCTCAAGGCAGTGCATGGTTTGATCAGGGGAAAGCCCCCCGGTCTGGACCTTGCCTTTGAGTCGAAGGTACAGACCGCATGCCTCAGGGGGATTGAACTGGGAATCATCAAGTCCGCCCATGATTGTTCGGAGGGCGGACTGGCTGTCGCACTTGCTGAATCATGTTTTTCTCCTTTTGGACTCAAGGGGGCTGAAGTTACATTGGATAGGGTTGGAAGGCCGGATGCCCTTCTTTTCGGAGAGACCCCCTCCAGGATCCTTGTCACCATTGATGAGAAGCGGATGTCTGAGTGGGATAGACTGGCTACAAGGATTGCGGTCCCCTGGCAGGCGATTGGAAAGGTTGGTGGCGATCAAATGAAGATCGGCCCCTGGATCAAAAGTAATGTAAAACGGCTGCAATTTTTATGGGAAA
>JBLIRM010000009.1:0-34050 GCA_049472295.1 bacterium
GGCACTGGAGACCGGAGGCAGTTATGTGCGATCTGTGACCGGGGATCTGGATCTGGAAAAGATATATCTGGAAGGAATCAGGCACATGGATCAGAAGGCACTGGCCAGCAGCAAAAAAAGGATCTGGGAGGAACGCTTTCAGTGGTTTTTATTCCTGGCCCTGATCTTCCTTGTATTGGAGCAAATACTCCCGGAATACAGGCGAATTCGAAAAAAGGAGAAAAATAAAGGTCTCCGTCTGCGATGCCTCCCCCTCCTCTTTCTTCTGATGTTTTTTTGCTCACGATCGGTCACTGCCGGGATCATTCCCTCTTCAAGGACTAAGGAGGCACAAAAGGCATATTCAGCAAAGGAATATGATCAGGCGCTCTCAGCATTCCTGGATGCCCAGATCGACAATCCTGAAGATCCTGTGCTTCATTATAACATCGCCAACACCTACTACCAGATGCAGAATTATGAGGAGGCCTACAAGGGTTATCAATCGGCTGCCCTGGAGGCAAAGGATATCCAATTGGAGGAGAACGCCTATTACAATCTGGGTAACTGTACTTACCGCATGGGCAAACTGGATGAGGCCATCCTCTGGTACCAGAAGGCATTGGAACTGGATCCGGAGGATGAAGATGCTAAGCAAAACCTGGAATTTGTGCGAGAGGAGATCAAGAGGCGGATAAACCAGGCCAAGGAGCAACAGCAGAAGCAGGCAGATATGGGAAAGGAAGGGAAAGAGGAGTCGAAATCCGCTGATAATCAGTCAAATCAGGGTGAGCAGAAAGAAGCGGAAGGCCGGAAGCAAGAAGGGAACAAGGGAAAGGAAGAAGAGAGATCCATGGGGGAAAGGGATCCGAATCAGGGTGGACGGATTGCTCAATCAGAAGGGGAAGAGAAGAAAGGCGAGGAAAAAGACAGAGAAGGTGAAGATAGCCGGGCATTCCAGGGGCAGAGGTCAAAACCGATCGACCGTGATGAAGCCGAAATGCTCCTGAACAGCCTGGACGAAGAGCGGAAACAGGCCGCCCAAAAACAAAGGATGCCTGGCGCAGGACAATATATGCCGGAAAAGGATTGGTGACATGTCCGGAGAATGCCTTTTGAAAAACCAAGGAAGTCGGAGTCTGATCAGGGTCTTTCTCCTGATGGGAATTTTCTGTCTGGTGTGGACGCCATCTGCCTTGGCTGATTTTGAGGTGAGTATCATGGCAGACAAAACCAATGTGATTCCGGGGGAACAGGTAAGTGTGGTGATATCTGTCAGGGGCGCAAAAAATGCCTCCGAACCTGAATTCCCCAAATCAGATGCCTATGAGGTCTATTCCCGGGGAAAATCCTCAAGGTTCGAACTGGTCAACGGAGCATTCAGTGCCAGCCTGGATTTCAATTACGTCCTTATACCTCTGAAGAAGCAGGATATCATTATTCCTGGGATAACTGTCAGAAGCGGCAAGGTCATTCGCCAGACAGAACCTCTTGTCATCCGTGTATCTTCCGATGACAGTCAAACCCTTGAGTCCGAAAGGCCGCTTTTTGCCACATCCAGTGTGGATGAGCAGGAGCCCTTTGTAAACCAGCAGATCATTTATACCTTACAGCTCTTTCAGAGGATCCAGATTCAGGGGGCGAGAATGGATCCCCTGGAATTTGATGGTTTTCATGCCAAAAGGCTAGGCAAGGAAAAAGAATCCACCCGGATGATCAAGGGGAAACAATACCATGTCACTGAAATCAGATTTGCCCTCTTCCCGCAGCGATCGGGAATACTCACCATCCAGCCGGCCAGACTTCAGTGTCAGGTATTATATCAAAGGAACCGGGGGAGATCTTCCCTGGATCGCTTTTTTGATGATCCCTTTTTCGGGGGGTTTGGCAGGGGGGAGCTAAAAACAGAGTTTCTTTCCACAGAACCCATCCAGGTCCATGTCAAGCCCCTTCCTGAACCTGATAACCCTGATCTGGTCACACCCCTTGTGGGCCAATATAGCATTACGACCAGTTTAAGCCAGCAGGAAATAAAGGTGGGGGATTCCGCCACCATGAGCATCTCGATCATGGGAAGAGGTAATGTACATGACATTCCGGAACCAACCATGCCTGACATCCCTGATTTCAAGATATACGAGGATAAACCTGAAATCGATCTAAAGATGACACCGGATGGGATCAGCGGGGTGAAGACCTTTAAAAAGGCACTCGTACCAACAAAACCCGGGGAATACAAGATACCCCCGATACGACTCCCCTTTCTTGACCCGAATACAGGCACATATCGTATGGCTTCAGGCAGATCCCTATCCATCAGCGTTCTTCCGGGTACAGAGGAAGAAAGTCTCCATCTGATGGAAGGGGAGCGGCACACGGTAAAAAAGGAGGAGATCAAACTCCTGGGCAAGGATATCCTGCCCCCCAAAACCACCCTTTCGGCCCTCAAAGACCAATCCATGAGATGGTCGAATCCTGTCAGCCTCATTCTGCTCCTCATCCCTCCCCTCACCTTCTTTGTTTTTTTCTTCTGGAAGAAAAAGAAGGAACACATGTCCATTGATCAGGCATATTATCGCCGTAAGAATGCGGTCAAGATATGGAGAAAGAGGGGGAAGGAGATTATGTCCATGGTCGATTCCGATCCCAATGAATTTTATAACCAAACCTCCCGTAGCTTAAAGCAATTTCTTGGTGACAGGCTCATGGTTTCCGGGCAGGCCCTCACACCGCATGAGATCAACCAGAAGATGGGAGAGACCGGGATTCCTGAAGATTTGAGAATACATCTGCAACAAATCTTGCAGACCCTTGAAAAAGGTGCGTTCTGCGGTTTATACCAGAATACAGAAGAGCGCAAATCCCTTTTTAAGGATCTGGAGAAGGTCGTCAGCAAGCTTTTGCGGTGGATTTAATCTGCAAAATTGAATGATTTTTTACGAAAGCATCACTGAAAGATATCTTAAATTTTCTGAAAGCGAGAAAATTTTATGACATGCATGAAGGGAAATAGAAAAGAACTCAGCACTTCTGTGCTTTTATATGTCACATATTTTATTCTGATATTCCTGGGCATCCATAGCCTCGCTCCCAAAACGATCTGGGCAATCACAGAAAACGCACCTAAGCTTTTCCTCGAAGCCAACCAGGCCTATGAAAACGGAGATTATCAAAATGCAGCAGCCCTTTATGAATCAGTCCTGGATGCAGACATTCGGTCCGGGCTGATTTATTACAATCTGGGCAACTGCTATGTGAAACTGGGTGACATAGGCAAGGCACTGCTCAATTACAGGCATGCGCAACTGCTCCTGCCCAGAGACGGAGACCTTAAATTTAACCTCCAGTATGTTCTGGATCAGAGAAAGGATAGGATCGAGACCAGAGACCGAATGCCCTTTGCCAAGGCATTCTTTTTCTGGTATTTCTGGCTGAGCTTAAAGGAATTGTCTTTTATCTTTCTGATGGCCAATCTCATCTTCTGGTGTGTATCCCTGATCCTTTTATATAAGAATCATCACACGCTCCGGTGGATCCGAACCCTGAGTCTCTGCATTGTCCTCATATTCGGTATCAGTCTCGGAACCAAGGCATACAGACAGAATTTCATACGCCAGGGGGTGATCATAACATCCGAGGCAACGGTCAGGTCTGGAAACGGGCCGAATCATTCCCCGCTGTTTGTGCTGCACGAAGGGGCTGAATTCAGAGTGGATGAAGAGACCAAGGGATGGATGAAGATCCATCTCGGGGATGGAAAAATCGGCTGGGTCTCGGCTTCAGCAGTGGAGATTATCTAGCGCCGCGTCAATCAAAAAATGTCATTTCGAGCGAAGCGAGAAATCTTAAGATTTCAGAGCCTGTTCCGAGTGAAACGAGGAATCTTCTTCGGCTCCTCGAAATGACAGAGCATCGTTGACATGACCCTAGTCCAACATGACATTCTCTGAGTCGGATAAAGAGGGCCCATCAACCACGTAATCATCCCAATAATACCAATCCAGACAGCTCGGCATTTGCAGATAAAACCTGAATATGCACAGGGCATCCCTGGGAGTGCACTCATAGTCATCGTTCACGTCACAGCAGACCTCTTCCATGGATATGCCGCATGAGGAGATTTCGGTGGGTGAGGCCGCCAGGTACTTTTCAAAGGCACAAAGGGCATCCTTGGGGGTAATACCATCATAACGACTCACATCTCCATCGCAGAAGGCGCCATAATTCTTTATTGGCAGGATTTCCGACCTCAATTCCGCTTCGGGACCGGTATATTCCGCAACCACCAGATAAAAGTAAGCCCTGTCCTGTGAACAATCTCCAATGTCATGGTCTTCATAGTAGCCTTCATAGTAGTACTCTTCTCCATAAAACCGGATACCGTCCTTGAATATGGCTTCCGACTCCGATCCATAATCAAATACAACAATGGGTGTGCCTCTATTGGGATCAACACAGGGTTCGGTCGAGCGGTAGATGGTGATCCTTTCCAGTTCTCCCAGATCTTCGGTATAGATCTTCCATTCGATCACATTATAACAATTCGGGTCCCAATAATCTTGCTGCCACACCCATGCATCCATATCATCCAGGATCAGACCGTTCAGGCGGGCAAGTGTCATGCCTGGCAGTATGCCATTGAATGTGGCATCCGGGATGGTATCCAGATCGGGTTCGTTGTTCGGATTAAATCGATATAGATTGTCCCGGTCAGGGGGATCGAGGAAAAACCTTGAAAGGTCCACTTCCAGAGGTGTGCAGTCTGTTCCGGTTTTCAACTCGTCCAGATATACCATAGCGGGAGCGGAATTGGGATCCAGTGCCTGTTCCAGTGTATTGAGGGTATCCCAGAATTCATCCTCATCTTCTTTATCAGAATCGAAAAACGCCCGGGTGATGAGATCGTCATATTGATTGTCCGTTTCGGTATCCAGGGCCTCAATGCCATCCCGCACCAGGTCCACTGCACTCTGAACATGCCCCAGTGCAGTCTCCATACGAGGCAAACCCGAGCCACTGAGGATGGTGAAGAGCGCGGGATGCGCGTCGAGGAAATCATTCACAGCATTTGACATCCCTTCATCATTGGAATCCACAAATGGGTCATCCAGATCGCAGTAATCCAGACCAGCATCCCATACAGTATAGGCACTGACTACATCCAGAAATGCATGGGTCACATGGAGGCCTGCCTTCAGGAGGGCTATTTCCGTGAAGTCCACTTCCACCACATCGTCCATGGCATTGTCGTCATCAAAAAGCTCCCCGTCTTCCGCACCGATAAAGCGTATGTAGTTGGGATCCGTGATCATATCCAGATGACTGATGGATGTTTCAATACAGGGGATGATGTATGTTTGGATGGCACTCTGAATGGCGTCCAATCCAGGGGCATTGGCATCCATATCCCAGCACTTCCTCGGCCCATAGGTTAGATTGGGATCATCCAGCGCAAAAATCCCGCCATAGGTCACATTCAGGCTGTCCAGCAATGCCTGGATGTTTGGATCGGGCTGGTCCAAGCACCTGGCAAGTCCGGTAAGGGCAATGCCCAGATGATCCCCGGTATCCTCATAGGCCGCATATGCGGCATTCAGGTCGGCACGGTCTGGTTCTTCTTTGATCAGATAGGAATCTCCGGGATTTTTGACCACCAGGAGGGCGGGCTCGCCCTGGGCTTCATATTCGCTTTCCGTGACCTTGATCCATGTATGGCCAGGTTTGATGGCCGTGACATACCCGTTTGGGTCAATACTCGCCACATTGGGGTCGGATACCTCCCAGATATAGGGAGACGTCCCGCCAAAAACAAAGAATTGAAAGACCTCTTCCGGATTCCGGGCCTCCCGGCGCGGAAGGATCATGGGCTGGTTCCTTACATACCCCTGGTATACCCCGATATCGGTGCTGTAGTCACGATTGATCCCGTCACTGCTTCCCATGTCAATTGCCGCACTGTCTTTACTAAAACCTCCGGCGATGCTCTGGAGGCGGAAGTCGAAGGGCGGCCAGTGTTTGGGATCTGCATTGATGAAAAAGGGGTCCACATTGATGATCCCGATCCCCTCCACCGGATCCATCTGGGTATGGCCCTGCACAATGCAAAATCTGACATCCGGGTCAGACATGTGGCATTCCATTTCCAAACTACCTTTTTTATTCGCCCAGATTATGGAGTTCAGGATGCTCCCATGTCCGCCGCCACTTGAAAAAATACCAAAGGATTCGTTATTCCAAATGATACAATTGATGATCTTTGGATTGCTGCCGTATATATGTATCCCACTTTCCCCATTCTCACGGATGATGCATCGCTTGATGACGGTATTCGTGTCCCACCAGCATTGGACACCTGATGATCCGGAATGTGCAATGGTGAATCCATCCAGCGTGCACCCCGAGACATAGTCAAAGACAACCCCATTATGGATCACAGTGTTTTCCGGGTGCTCAGGATCACTACTGGAAATGGTTACATTGTCTGTATCATAGATATAAATAGATTCGTAATATTCTCCGGGCTGGACACTAATGGTGGGATTGGAGCAATTGGGATCAAGGGCATAAATCGCACCAAAAGCCTCATAAAAATACATAAATGGCTTGGTTGCGCTCCCATCGGCCTCCACATTGGGGTCTGCGAGAGCATCCACATAGATATCGCAATTACTATGTGCCTGAAAAAGAGGGATTAAGCAGAAACAAATGATGCCGGCAACGATAATCACGATCATGACGGGCAGAGACTTCCTTCCGGACATGACTTCCTCCCTCCCTGACGGGGTCAGAACGAGATTTGATTTTTTTATTAAATATTCATAAGGTATCCGTTCCCTTTAAAACTCAAACAATAGCCCCATATAATAAAACCAGCCACTTAAGTCGGTTTCATTGGCCTTGATGCGATCAAAATTGGTCAAATCGCTATATCTGGCCTCAAAGGTTAAATAGGTAGCATTCACACCGAATTTCTGATCAAATCGTGATGCAGATTCCGTGCCAAATCGGTTGAGAAGAATCTGAAAGCCGGCATTGACATGGTAACCCGATCGGTGGTTTTTAAGGGACGAACTTGCGGGTAGACCATTGGGATCCAAGAACATGGCATTCTGCTTAAAAAAGGCGTAATCCCCCCCCCCTCCGATATATGGCACGATCAATTGATCCGGAGAAAACCGTAATCTGATATTCAAGGATGCCTCAACTGGAATATTAGAAAGTGTATAGAAGGGTTCATGCTCCCTCATATACCCGGTGCCGATCCCGATCTGTAAGAATTGTTTGGGGAATTCCAGATTAATCTTTGCCCCCCCGATTATCCCATACCTTCTTCCGAATACGGACTCCTCGAACTTAGATGTATCCATAACGTAATATCCCCATCTGGCTTCAAAGGATACATTTTGCCTGGGCGATTGAGTGAGGGCATGGGAAAGCAAGGGGAAAATCAAAAGGCAAAACAAAACCCACACAAACCATGAAAAAAGTCTATAGTTCTTTCTCATCAATCCGTTTTTCTCCTTCTGGCCATAGAATGACCCATCTTTAGTGCTCAGAAACCTAATATCAAATGTTTAGCTTATTCAAAATCCTTTGCTTCTCAATCCCTTCCTTTGAAAATGATCCCCCTTCTGCTCAGGATACCAATCAATACCAGAAAAAAACTCATGAGACAAATGGTCAGGGTAAAGGCAATTGGAATCCCATGATTGTACCTGCCATTTCCTGAGAGCCTGTTGATAAAGCAACCGGTATCCTCATTGGGATCAAACAGACCTTTATAAGGACCCAGGACAGGACCGGTGTATGGAATGGTCCCATTGGGATCAAACCGGTAAAGGCCGTTTGAAGTGGCAAACCATACAAAATTCTCTTGATCGATAACAAGATCGTTGATTCCGTTAAAGATCGCATCCAGCCCTTCAGTGGCACTGTTCAAGACCTGCCATGTGCCTGCGGAGATATTATAATGGGTTGCACCTCCCATCAGGCTTTCTGACTCCGGATAATGTCCCACATAGACATCATCTCCCCGACGGTAAATGGCAGAGACGAGATTGCTGCCGAGAACCACATTGTTCACGCCGTTCTTGTATGATATCCATTGACCTTCGCTATAACGAGCCAATCCCATTCCGACCGGCACCCCGTATTCATCTGATGATGACTGTCTGGGATCCTGGCTCCCCACCCATACATCACCTGTATCATCAGCATATATGGTGCGAACCAGATCCCCTCCGGGATAATCCTTGATTCGGCTGTCGGAATCATTCACCTTTTCTTCTGTTTCCGGATCAAACAGGGCAATCCCCTTATATTCAGTTGTCACGATATCGTTGGCGTCCAGGGAATAGTCAATCACACCTGCCCATACGATCCCGTCATTGTCCACCGCAAGGGCGGTGATATAATTCCCGCCAAGAGCAGATGTATTCGAATAAGTGTCCTTGTTACCGGAATCATATCTGATCAGCCTGCTATCGGATATCTCCTGGGTGTTCGGATCCTGAATGGGATAGGTGGATGCCCACACCTGGCCGTTATCATCCGAGACCAGGGCGCTGATGAAACTGTTCGGATCCGAGATGTCCACAATGCTCTCCCATTGCGTTCCGTCGTACCGGACCACCCCGCCATAAGCCCCGACCCAGACATGGTTATTGGGTGTAATGGTCAGTGACAATACGTAGTTGCTGGGCAGTCCCTGGGCAGTCCGGAATGTCTGCCATGACTCATCTTCGAACTTGGATACACCGCCGGTATTGTTGGGATCGTCCTGCTCCGGATAGAATCCCGCCCAGATGACATTCTCTCCGTCCACGTCCAATGCGGTGACCACATTACTGCCCAGACCGTTCTCTTTATAATAGATCACCCAGCGGTCACGCGGGGGAGGCTCGTTTATCCGAAAGCTATGATCGGAAATCGGATCACCCTCGGCTTCCATGAATCCATTGTTGAAATAGAATCGATAGTTAATGATACCATCACCCCGATAGCGCAGGGTTGATGCATAGATATAGATCTTTCCGTCGGAGTAATCCTCGTCATCCGTATCCGCTTCAGTCATGGTGATTTGTTCACCATAATCATTATAATCCCCGTCGTCGTTCAGATCGATCCATACCATTTTATATTCCGGGGCAATATCCGTGGGATCCGTATATTTTACCTTGAAGGTAAAGAGGTCCCCGCTATCCCCCTGATCCGGATTAACACCGTCACTCGTAAATCCCGTGCCACCGGCCCAATCCAACTGCGGGGGCTCCGTTACGGTCAGGGAAAGGTAATTGGGGCCGCTTCCCACACCCTGTGCCTGACCCTTATCATTCTCGAAATAAAAATGGTATGCAATCGCCCCATCACTATCTTCTGAAAAATCGATCTTCTTTGAATAGGTATAAATCAAACCCTTGGCAACAGGGGCATTGGGGTCCTCGAGAGTCATATCGAATTTCTCATCCGCTTCAAAAGAACCGTCATCATCCAGGTCGATCCATACCTGCGCCACATCCGGTACTGTATCCAAACGGTCCCTGTATGCCACCTTGAATGTAAAGGTACTGCCTGCGTCACCTGTCAAAGGGTCGACCCCTTTGTCGACAAAATTAGGATCACCGGTCCAGTTTAGAGTTGACTGGTAGGACGTGGTATAGAGGTCATATGAATAACTGTTCCGCAGGTCCTCCCATATCAATGCGCAACCCAGATCGGGGTCACAGCACATATCAGGGCGATCCTGTGTCGTTGAGACCCCTACGATGCCGGTACCCTCATATTCTGATGAACCATCGAGGAGTTTTCCGTCGGGATCCATCCGAACCACCTTGATGTTTCCTGTTCTCGGGTATGGATAATTCCAGCGATGATACAGCATATCCTGGGCAGTTAGCTCATATGGGACCTCGAGCCACATGATCAGGTATTGTCCGGCCTGGGGGTCCCAGAAGACCCGGGGCCTGACCTGATGCCCCTTAGCCTTGCATATGGGGATCTCCCAGTTGGGAAGATCGAGATACTGAATGGCATTGCCATTGATATTGACCCGCATGCCATAGATATCGTAACCCCTCGAGGTTTCCACAGCCCGGCTGTCCTGCCATACAATCAGGAAATTTCCACTGTCATCGGATGCCACGTCAGGAAAGAGCTGGTTCACATTCGGATCTTCCAGCGCCCTCGGGCTGTCCAGATCGATCCCAGGGCTGTCATTGAACAATTCATAACCCTCAAGGGGATATGTATCACCATCGGGTTCAATCCTTTTTCCGTAGATCCTGGAACGGTAATAGCCCGAACTCAAATCCACACCTGCCACATCCTGCCATACAGCCAGATAATATTCCCCGTTCCATGCCACCCTTGGCAGCACTTGATGCTCTTCACCCAGAGGCCCCCAGTTGGAAATCTGAAGACTGATTTCCTCTCCGTATGCACCTTCAGGATATCTGACGAACCCTGCGAAGATATCCGTTTTCTCTGACTCGTTGATTCGGGTCTCGTCCTCCCATACTACGAGGTACTGCCCGTTTTCACCCTTGGCCATGGCAGGATTGAGCATATTTTTCAGATTAGCCGAACCCTCTCCGGCAATGATGAATTCACCGAAGGCATTGGCATTATTGGTATCCGTAAAGACCGTTCCATTTGCATCCATGAAGATCCCATATATGTCCAGACCTTCATAGATTGTCTCCGGTTTGAAGATATTTTCGTCGTCCTTGGATGGTGTCCTGGTTTCACCGTCTCTGAGGTCTTCCCATATAACCAATGTTTTTTTTGTATTCGGATCGAATTGGGCCGAGGGTTTGAATGCGCCCTGACTGCCTGTATCGATCTTCTTTTGACCTAACTCATTGGTGTCGTCTTTCACATCCAGGGTTTCGGAAAGCAGCTCCATCCATATATGGTTCTTGACCACCAGGACATCATTGGCATCCGGTTCCTGTTCCCTGAAATCCTCCCAGAATACCTGATAACCCCCACCTGTACTGGTGATGGACGGAAAGAATTGATGCTGAATATTCAGACAGGCCGCTGTCTCACCAATGGGATTAAAACTGATATAACCACCGGTTCTTGGGGCCCCGGTGGACTTATTTTTACCATCATCGCTCTCAAATTTGTAATACATGCTGCTGATATAATCCAATTTTAGGGTCAGGCTCTTTGTATATATCTGCCCCCCTTGATAGTCAGAACCACTGGTCTGCATCTCCAGTAGTTCATTATTGGGATCCAATGCGCCATCACCATTTTTGTCTATCCATAGTTCCATGTGCTCCGGTGCATCATCATCTTCATCCCTGTATATCACACGGAATTCGAACAGGGTTTCCTCTCCCCACTGAGTACCATCCGGTCTTGCCCCATCCTCCGTAAAACCGGGTTCTTCCGTCCAATAAAGCATTGGCTGATTCCCGGAGAGGTCCACCTGAAATGTGTGACTCAGGGTCGGTTCCCCTGATGCCACATTATATTTATCCGCGAAAAAGAAACGGTAGGCAAGCACCCCGTCACCGTCAAAGAGAATCCCCGTATTGGTATATGAATATACCCTGCCCTCGGTATAATTCGTACCTGAGCTACCCTCCAGCGCCATGTCGAACTGTTCATCCGTCCCGTATTTGCCGTCATCGTTCAAGTCGATCCAGACTTGAGAGATCTCGGGAGGATCATCGATCTCCTCAGGGGAGGAATATTTCACCTTAAAGGTGAAGGCACTCCCTCCTTCATCGGAATCCGGGTTTACACCATCCTCATCGTAGTCGCCACTGCCAAGCCAATCGAGCTGCGGTAGAGGCGGCGGATCATACAATCTTCCAAAGAGGGACCAGACCGATCCCTCTCTGGCCGACCAGAAGGTAAAATATCGATCATCATCCGATCCTGAGGACGCCACCGCTGGAAACCAGGGGGTCTGATTCGGATCGACACTGATCATAGTCCCACCATACAAATCGGAATCGTCATTCAACACAAATCCTTCCGAAGAAACCCGGGTACCGTAAACATGCTCGATCGGGGACCCTTCCTTGGAGTCCCTTTGATCCAGCCATATGACAAAATATCCTTCACCATTGCTGATAATCTCAGGGAATCTTTGTTTATTGGGTGCGGAACTGATATTGATAATATTCCCGCGAATATTACCGAGGGCATCGATCCTGACACCCCAGATGTCCCTGTCCGTGCCATTTTCATCCGCCCAATTCTCCCAGACCACCAGAAAATCGTTATTCAAATGCTCGACAGAAGGATAATATTGATTTAAAGAGGGGATCGGGATCTGAATATACAAGGCATTGGAGGCAAGACCCTCAACATTGGGGTCCTCATAGAGCAATCGGCCCAGGATATCATACCCGGCTTTGGAAGGGTCTTGTACGGCACCATTCCACATGATCACCCATGAGGCGAAATTGGGGTCCTCGAAGGATGCAAGATCAAAACCCGGTCTCTCCCCCTTTTTATTGTAGGCAAAATCCAGGTCGATCTCTTCAGGGGCCTGGCTGATCACCTGACCGTTCGGATCAACGATTTTACCGTAAAGGGCTATCTTTCCTGTATCTGCATCACGATCCTTCCACTCTTCCCAAACAACGATATAATGAAGCCCGTTCCATTTGACCTTGGGAAATCTCTCGTCTCCGGGGCCGGTTTCGATGCTCACCTGTTTGCGTACGGTGCCATCGGAACCGACAAGTGCCCCATAGATATCAAGAGAGGTTTCGTTCGGGTCCCTGTCGTCAGACCAGACCACAAGATAATTAGTGCCATCCGAGTCCAGATCGGGGTTGGTTTGATTTCCTGAGATCGGACTGATATCGATCATGTTTCCATCCAAGAGCCCCTCCTGGGTAACCATCTGACCGAAGATATCCTTATCTGAGCCTATCTTCTGTTCCTGCCATATACACAGATATCCCTGGCCATTGGAGGCGGCCCTTGTATTGAGTTTATTGATCTCCTCACGATTGGGATCCTGTTGAAATACCACAGTATCTTCAGGCAGAACCTCGATTGCCATGACCCGCTTGGGACGACAAAAAAATGGCAATAAAAGTAAAAGGCATAAAAATGCTATCAGGACCCATCTCCCAGGATCCCTTTTTGTAATTCGATTCATATCGACCTCTTGGTTACAGTTTGATCTCACGTTGTTGTTAAGTCATCTTATAAACAGGCATTCCTAAGGCTCAAGACCTTTTTTATTTTTTAAGCCAACGCCCAGCCAATCTTTGATTCTGTCCAACGTACCCCTCCGCTCATATTCTATGCTTCTGACGAAACACCCTATACCGGTAAATGTTAATACCCTCGATATAGACGCTGTTGTGAATTGCATCTCGAATGTGACAGGCATCTCTACTGCATTCGGATCTGTGGCCACATAAGCGCTTCCACTATCTGTCCCGTTAATGGTCAATATGTAGACATTACCTGCGGCCAATCTATCATGTGGGGTGAACTGAAGGACCTTATTATTTTGCAGTGTCGGCCAAACAAAATTCCCATCCACACAAGGCTCCGGGGTATTGGAATCCGTGACCACCCTCAGACAAAAGGCCGATTCGGTGGTATTCGGATCCATCGATTTTATAAAATTAAGGGTAATGGTAAGATTCATAAAATTGACATTTGTAGCCCCATCTTCCGGATTAGTGCCGCCAATTGGCTGGATCCAGTGCACTGGTGTTATCGTTTCTGTGGTAAACTGCATTGTGAATCCATCGGGCATGGGATTACTACTCACATCAGTGGCATTTGTGTCGATGCTCAGTACATAGACGGTTCCCTCTTCCAATGTCTCACCGAGAGTAAACTGGAGCTGATCGGCCGAGGGCCAGACAAAATTTCCATCGATACATGGCCCGGACGCGGCATTGGGGTCCACTTTCAGGCAAAAGGCTGCTTCAGTGGTAGTGGAATTCATCGATTTTATAAAATCGACTGTAATCACCAGACCCGAAATACTCACATCCACAGCCCCATTGACCGGAGACGTGGAACCGATCCAGTGGCCGGATGTGACAAAATCGACCCTGAAATTCGGATCAATGGAATTTCCTGCGAGATCCGTGGCTCCTGTCCCAACACTCATGGAATAATGAGCATTAGGGTCCAACTCACTATCCGGTTCGAATTTGAGTGTCCTCCCCTCCCAGGAAAGCGTTCCGGAAACGGATGCAGATCCGGCATCGGTAAAGCTAAAGGCTGCTTCAGTGGCATCGGGGTCCATTAACTCTGAAAAAGTGACCCAGTAATCCGCTCCCACCGACACATCTGTGGCAGAATCTGCCGGATAGGAGTCGATGACCGAGGGATGAGCAGCATCACCTGTGATAAACATGCCTCTATCCGTACCTGTCTGTATACCGCCATCAGGCAGGGGAAGCATTGAAAACACCTGGATTCCTGTCAACGGGTAGCGGGTCCAACTGGCAGGAGACCCTATGGCCCCTGTCAATTGATAAACACTAATGCCGGAATCCGTATTCACCCAGAGTTCATTCGGATCATCCGGATTCAAGGTTAAACCCAGGATATTATCGGAAAGAAGCCCTCCTCCGGTTTCCGACGGATCATAAACTTCATAATCACAGGAACCCAGGAACAGACTGTCAATACTGATCTTATATAGTCCATCTATGGTGGCGAGCCAGAGGTTATGGGAGGCATCCGCAGCCATGGCCCTCAAAAAAGGTCGAAATGTGCCCAGAAATCTCATCTTGGGAATACCACCGTTCGGGGACCAGGCCATATTATTCGGGTCCCATATATCAGGCCACTGATCCAGATCTGCGATGAGAAGGTCTGCGTCAATCCCTGCAATGGCATCGCACGGTTCACTCTCGTCCCAAACAGGATTTCCGCTCTCAAACCAGATGGTGCGGGTGACAGGGTCAGCAGCCAGCATATACAACAATCTTTTCTCCGCACTGGCAGACCATTTCCAATCCGTAATGCCGGAATCGTATCTTCCGATACCCATCCCGCCTGTGGTGGCGATCAGAATAAGATCTTCGGTCCCTGTGTCATACACCTCGATGGCATTAACGCTAAAAAAGTCCTGAATCTCAGGACCGGACAGACTTGCCCGGTTCTGTATAAAAAACTGATTCGGATCACTATCAGGGGAATAGCTGTACCAATCCTGACCATCAAACATATGAACGCCGCCGCCATTGGGATCGGGCTCTGTGGCCACCCAGAGATTCCCCTGGCTGTCGAATGCTATATCATTGATGGCGTCGCTGGTCAGGCCGCAGTTGGGATCGGAGCTGCTGTATTGTGTCCAGGTACCACCGTCGAAATGAAAAAGCCCCTGCCCTGCGTAACTGTTCGCATCGGCTATACCTACCCAGAGTTCTCCGTTCAAGGGATCAACAGCCATGGCGGTAATGGCTGTCGAATTGGGATCCATGCCCATGATATCCAATACAGGCCAGCCCCCGGAGGGCTCTGACATGGTCGCAGGCATTACTGTTGTAAATTGCCATGTCTTGTTCGAATCCAGGAAAAGACCTCCTGAATGGGCTGAGTCAGCTATGGATGCGGTGTATGTCATGTTCGGATCCAGCAGATCATTGGGATCAAAATCAAATCTCTTGGAATCAACACTCCATTGGAAGGTACCCGAGATGTCATTAGTATTTGCATCGGTCAGCTCAAAGGCATCTTCCACGCTGTTTGTATCCATTTCAAGGCTGAATGTGACAGAGACATTCGTATATATGGATGCTGCGGTCTCCCCTTCTGTGGGAAAAACCGAAACCACCGTAGGAAAGATCGGGACCAAAACCGTGGTAAAAGACCATGTTTGTGAGACACCCAATGGGATACCATCAAGGTCTCTGGCATTGGCATCAATGGTGACTTCGTATTCTGTGTTTGATTCCAATGGGGTGTCCGGCTGGAAAACCACCCGGGTATTCCCGCTCAGCCAGGAAAATGTCCCGGAGATATTGGGATCTATGGTGAAATGGGCTTCCACTGAATTAGTATCCATGGCCCTGCTAAAGGTCACGGCGATGTTTGTGTCCAGGGAAACATCGTTTGCATCTGCTTCAGGCCATGGGGAAAAAGGTGAAAAGCTCTGGAACACGATCTGAGGTGCGGATTTTGTGGTGAAATCAAATTGATAAGCCGCCAACATGGGATTGCCCGAAAGATCGGTGACGGCTTTATTGATGGAAAATGTATAGGCGGTTCCTGGTTGGAGCCCTCCTGATACGGTTATGACCAAAAGATTCGGATCAGTAAAAACCACTTCCCCTGAACTAATATTCTGGGGGAAGGCCGGCGCGGGAGGCTGGAATGTAATCATATTCGGGAAAAAG
This sequence comes from bacterium, assembly GCA_049472295.1. GTDB lineage: Bacteria > SZUA-182 > SZUA-182 > DTGQ01 > JAFGSM01 > JBLIRM01. Next base: position 16,326 of record JBLIRM010000009.1, read on the forward strand.
CTGTTCGGGTCCATGGCTTTATTGAACCAGACACTGAACTGGGCATAGGGATTGACATCGACTGTATTGGGATCAGGATCTGTGTCCACTACCCTCGGGGGTTCGATGGTCTTGAACTCGATCTGCCTGTCAAGGCTTGGGATAGATTCACCTGTATGATCCAGGATATCTGATGTAAACTTGAATGTATACGATGTGTCTGGATACAGATCCCCTGGGGGTTCAATGATGAGGTGGGTATTGGTGTTGGCATCGCGGAAATACCATGTAAAATCATTCGGATCAAAATCAATATCAGGGTTGTTTGCATCGGACAGGGTCAAAGTCAAACTGCTTGATGCCCTTCCCAACTCAACCGTATCCGGATCAATACGATGATTGAAAACCACCTGGATGGCATTCGTATCCAGGGATACATCTTCAGCCTCATTAACCGGGTCCGACCAGATGATTGCTCCTTCGATCCAGCGGTAAATCCCGCTCCCTTCCGTCCCGAACCACACCTGATGGCGATTCGGATCCACAATGATTTCAGTTATAGTCTCAGCTTCCAAATCCAGGGAATCCGGAGCTGCAATGGGCTGCCATAGATCCAGACCAAGGTCATACCTTGCGATACCCCCGCTTGTGGCCACAATAATTTGATGGGAGCCCCGATACATGGCAATGGCTTTGACACTGTTCGAAGGCAGGCCGTATTCAGCTTCCTGCCACTGATCCCAGGTATTCGGGTCCGATAAATGAAGACGGAAAAGACCGGACCCGCTCCCAAACCATATATCATTGCTGTCGCCCATCAGTTGAGAATCGAATATAACCCCAACATCATTAAACTGATCCCATTGATCAACGGACAGGATATACCGATAAACCCCCGTCAATGTGGGTAAAACCCAAATCGTGCCATATTCACTTGAAACAACGGCCCTGGCCGAGAAAGAGTCAAAACCGTTGGGATCATTACTGAACAGGTTCCAGCTCTCCGAGAGACGATCAAACTGGTTGAGGCCCTGATCCGTTGCCACCCAGACAAAATTGGGATCAGCCGTAATATCTACGATCTGATAGGGATCGATCACGTTCGTATCACTGAATTGAAGTCCGGGGTAAATATTGGGATCCATCGTATCCGGTTCATAGGAGACCAGGCCATATGGCGTCCCAAGCCAAATCAGGTTATCCTGGTCAATGTTCATGGAAGCAACGGGTGAATAATTAGGGTCATAGTCTAAATGTATTGTCCAACCGGTGTTTGGGTCATCCAGACAGAGGTCATATTCCACTAAACCCTGATCCGTCCCGATCCACAATCGATTGGGGTCCATTACCAAGTCATTGATACGAGAAGAGGGTAAAAATGCACTGGTATTATTGGGGTCATAATGGGACCATCCTGCCCAGGACGGTTTCGCCAGTGGCGAAATAATGAGTACTACTAAGATAGCGGCTATCAACCCTATATGATATCCCTTAATAATGGATTTCATTTCTCCCCTCTCCTTTTCTTAAGTTAAAACAGGCAAATTCCGGACAACCCCAAAATCCTGATATTCTGTTCGTACATAGGAATTTTTTCCTATGAAACAAATGCAAGAAATATTCCTGATGTGCCAATTATTCCTTGGATGTTTTTCGTTTGGGAACGTTTACAAGGAATACCTTGATAAACAGGTCATAAGGGGCTAAAAGAATTTGTATTACATTCATTTTTCTTATAAAAAATCACGTCTATTCTATTGAATATCATAGATATTGTCAAATTATTGTTCAAACATTCCTGTTCATTAAATTGCCAAAAGCATAAAAAAATCTTTATAAAAATAGCCATAGGACATGTCAAATACCTATTTGACATCTCATAGGGGATGTTCATTACGAGTGGTATATCCAAAATAATCTCAAATGGGATGTCTTGATTACTTCATTCGAAATCAGAACCAATCATATTATTGATTATTATCCGGTTTTAATCCAAAATTTGAAAATACCTCTTAATCAAGTAAATGGACAGGATTTAATTAGATGATAGCAATTGGCTGGGATCAAATCTGCAATCAACCGATTTAGTATAGAAGAGGAAAGGCATCTTTGATCAATTCAACCATCCATCCCGCCTCGGGTTCCAAAGATATGGAAACCACATCAAAACGGCAGATCTCCTCACTTTCTCCTTGACCAAGACCGGCCAAATAATAAAGTGCAATCCGATTGATTCGTTGCTGTTTCCGAAAATCAACGGCCTCTTTGGGCGTCCCAAAACGTTGGCTTCGTCTTGTCTTCACCTCCACAAAAGCCAGTATCCCATGGTCTCTGGCAATAATGTCGACCTCCCCGAAAGGGCATCGATAATTTCTGGTCTCTATGGTATATCCCAGCTTAATCAAATGGGAAAGAGCGACTTGCTCACCCTCTTTCCCTAAGAGACGTTTTTGACTGCACAAAATTCCTTGACCCTCTTGAATGTACGACGGTGCAAAGGACAAGGCCCAATTCTGGCAAGTGTTTCAATATGTTCCTTAGTCCCGTAACCCTTGTTTTGGACAAAATTATATGCCGGATATTTGAGATGTAACCTCTTCATCATCCGGTCTCGAATGACCTTGGCAACGATCGATGCAGCCGCAATAGAATAGCACTTTTGATCCCCTTTGATAATGGCCTTCTGAGGGATACTATCCATATTGGGTATGGAAAGGGCATCAATCAGGATATACTCGGGCTGAACAACAAGGCTTGCCAGGGCCTCACGCATCGCCTGAATCGTGCCTTGGAGGATATTGATGCGGTCTATCAGATCCTGATCCGCTATTCCGATTCCGATATCAATGGCATGGCTCAAGATCTCTATAAAGACCTTTTCTCTCTGGATGGGTGTTAAGGCTTTGGAATCAAATACGCCTTCAATCGGTATTCCAAGGGGAAGCACAACGGCTGCGGCCACAACCGGTCCTGCCAGAGGACCCCTACCTGCCTCGTCTACACCTGCTATCAGACCGCAAGCCGGTGGAAGGAGATCTCTCTCGTTTGCAAATAAACGCTCAGAGATAATTTTCTTATCGACCATTTCATTTGTCTTTCAAGATCAATTTCTGGAGGTCTCTTACATTTCTCAGACAAACCCTATTCAGATATCCTACTTTTCAGTAATTTTTCGCAATTCCTTAATCCTTGCCTTTTTACCAACCCTTTCCCTTAAATAATAAAGTCTGGCCCTTCTGACCCGACCTTTTCTTATGACCTCTATTTTTTCAATATTTTTGGAATGCAGCGGGAAAATTCTCTCTACACCCACGCCATATGACACCTTCCGTACGGTGAAACTGCTCCGGGCCCTTCCTTTATGAATACTGATGACCACGCCCTCGAATACCTGAACTCTTCTCCTGGTACCCTCTATCAGCTTTACATGCACACGAACGGTGTCACCAGGGCTGAATTCGATCAAATCCGTCCTCATCTGGTCATTTTCAATCAGATTAAGCAAATCCATAGGTGTTATCCTCCTATCAAATTGTATTTCATCCCAAATTTACTCTGTATCAGTGTGAGCCTTTACAATCTCCTAAAAGCCGGTCAAGGGTAATGGCAACTGCCGCCCTCACTGAAAGATGATTATAGTCTCCAGGACCCCGAATGGGTTCCAGAATCCTGTCCGCCATCTGTAAGATCTCACCGGTCAACCCCCATCCGGTTCCGAAAAGTATCAACCAGGGGGTTTTACTGGGTATCATAGACTCCCTTAACCTGCCAAAATTGATGATCTCTCTATCGGATCTGGCACACGTGACTACGATGTGCGGCCGGGTTCCCTCTTCATCCTCTATTTTTTTAATACACTCTGCAATTGAGGGGCATATCTGAATGCTGTCCAAGGCGATACCGCGAGTCGGATTGTATGTAGCCCCGTAACCGGACCTCCAATGCCGGATAATGGTTTCTATCAACAACTGTTGCCTCTGGATCGGCGTCACAAAAAAGAAGGCCTTCAGGCCATAGGTCCTCGCTGTCCTTGCAATATCATGAATATTCGAAGTGGTGATCGATGTAGCGATGACCTCCTTATGCTTGTTATAAACAGGATAATGAATCAAGGCGCAATAAACCTTCAATCACAACTCCCCCCAACTTCGTTTTTTATAATACTCTCCGGTATATGCACCCCTTTCCGGGTCAACCATTCACAATCCTGCTGTGAAAGACGGGTCCAGTCAATCAAATCCGGCCTCTGCTTTGCAGTTTTAAAAAGTGCCTCTCTCTGACGCCACTGTCTGATATTCTCATGATGACCTGACAAAAGGACATCCGGGACCTGCCAACCCTGATATTCTGCCGGCCTTGTGTATTGGGGGTACTCCAACCACTTCTGACTGAAGGATTCTTCTGCCAGAGAATCATGGCTTCCAAGCACACCGGGAATAAACCGGACCACTGTCTCCATGAGCACCATCGCCGGGATCTCTCCCCCGGTGAGAACATAATCCCCGATGGAAATCTCTTCATCCACGAGGTGTTCTCTGACCCTTTCATCCACACCTTCATACCTGCCACAAATCAGCATCATTGAATTCTCTCTGGCGAGAACCCTTGCCAGACCATCATTCAAAACCTTCCCCTGAGGACAAAGCAGTATACGTTTCTGGTTACCCTTTTTCGGGCAAATGGCTTTCATGGCACTATGAATCGGCTTTATCTTCATGACCATTCCGGCACCTCCTCCGTAGGGGACATCATCAACCGAGCGGTGGCGATCCGTTGTATAATCCCTCAGATCATGGACTTGGACCTCCATCAGCCCCTTCTCTACTGCCCTATTGATCATTCCATGGGCCAGAAAAGGAAGAAACAACTCAGGGAAAATGGTCAGGATATCTAATTTCATGATTCAGTCAATCAATCCCTCCAAGAGATGAACTATGATCTCCTTTTTTTCCAAATCAACCGATTTAATGACCTCTTTGATCGCAGGCAACAGATACTCCCTTTCACCCTTCCTGATCACATAGACATCGTTACTCCCTGTCGGAATGATCTCCGCCACTTCACCCAGGGATTCCCCTTCTTCTGTAATCACATGAAGGCCCTCGATCTGAAATTGATAATACTCCCCGTCCTTCAACGGCCAAAGCTCATTTGAATCGATGGCAATCTCGGCACCGGTCCATTTTTCTGCACATGAACGATCAGTGCATTGCCTAAGTTTGAGCAGGACATGTCCCTTGTGTAATCTGGCCTCTTCTACAGAGACTTCCGTGGTCCCGTCCTTTATTAGAAACACGACTTTCAAAGACTGAAAATGCTGGGGAAAATCGGTTAAAGGAAAGACCTTTAATGTCCCGTCAATACCATGAGGTTTAACCACGCGTCCAATTGTAATAAGATCCACAGCCATCCAAGCCCACTGATAGATTCATCACTGATTATTTTATCTCATGGTCTATATCCCTGAAATAGTCTTTCAGTGCTTTCATGCCTCCAAAGTGTCAAAGGGAATTTTAACCATGAGACCCTTTTCTGATGCATGATTATGTCTAAAAAATCTTTTAGTATCAAACCCCCCGGTCTTGATAAAGAAGCTAAACTATTCAAGAATCTCCAGTACTGCCCTTTTGCCTATCTTGGTAGCTGCTGCGCTCAATATAGTCCTCATGGCCCTGGCCGTTTGTCCCTGTTTGCCAATCACCTTACCCAGATCGGATTTGGCTACACGCAATTCCAACACTGTGGTTCGCTCGCCATCAACCTCTGCGACGCTAACCTCATCAGGATAATCCACAAGAGCCTTTGCAATAAGTTCAATTAGATCTTTCATGACCACGATCCCTCCTAACTGGTTAACAGATATGCCTAGAAGGAATTGGAACCTCTATCTCAACCAAAAATCAAAGGGATGAAGAGACCGCTAAACCGGCTTTTCTCAAAAGGTTTTTCACTGTCACTGATGGAATAACTCCCTTCTCAATCCAGGATCTGGCCTTGTCCAGATCAACCTTGATGTCTGCAGGATCTTTCATTGGATCATAGTAGCCAATCTGTTCGATATATTTACCATCCCGCTTTCCCTCAGACTTGACTACAATGATCCGGTAAAACGGCCTCTTTTTGGCACCCAAACGGGTCAATCTCATACGAACTGGCAAAAAGTCCTCACCTCCTTTTAAATGATTTCAGGCTTCTCCCGAAGCCTCCTCCCAACCCTAATCCCATCTTCTTCATCCTCTTGATGTTCTTCCTCATCAGATGGAACTGGTTGAGAAGTCGGCTCACCTCCTGAACGGAGGTGCCGCTTCCCATAGCTATTCTCCTCTTCCTACTGGCATTGATGATATTATAATGTCGTCTCTCTTCAGGGGTCATGGAGTCGATCATTGCCTCCAGATGGACGAATCTGGATTCATCCATATCGATCCCCTTTAACCCCATTTTACTTGCCCCTGGTATCATCTTGACCAACTGGTCCAATGGACCCATTGTCTTTATCTGTCTCAATTGTTGACGAAAATCCTCCAGCGTATATGCATCCTTCTGCAGTTTCTGCTCTAAAGCAAGGGCCTCTTCCTGCGTATATGCCTCTTGGGCTTTGTCGATCAGTGTGAGGACATCCCCCATACCCAGTATCCTCGAGGCCATACGATCGGGGAAAAAGGGCTCCAAAAGGTCCAGCTTCTCCCCGGTGCCGATAAACTTAATGGGCTTGCCTGTCACCTCCCTGATCGAAAGGGCGGCGCCGCCCCTGGCATCCCCATCCATCTTTGTGAGGATCACACTATCGATGCCAACCTTCTGGTTAAACTCCTGTGCCATAGTCACAGCATCCTGGCCGGTCATTGCATCTGCCACCAAGACCAACTCGTGAGGAAGTACGGCCTTCTTGATCCGAACCAGTTCATTCATCAGATCCTCATCCACATGAAGCCTTCCGGCCGTATCAATGATCACAGGATGACATCCCTTTTCAGAAGCCCATTTATAAGCATCCCTGCAAATCTTTTCCGGACTGTTCGCACTATTGTCCAGAAAACAATCCACTCCGAGGCTGTCGCATAAAAATTTCAGTTGTTCCCTTGCAGCAGGCCTGTAAACATCCGCAGCAACCATAAGAGGATTGAGGCCTTCCTTCTTGAACATCCTGCCCAGCTTTCCTGCGGTTGTTGTTTTACCTGATCCGTTCAGTCCCACCATCATAATGAGCATGGGGGGATTCGGAGGCATTATGAGTTTGCTCTGATGCCCCCCCATCAAATCAGTCAGTTCCTGGTGAACGACCTTTATGACCTGCTGGCCAGGGGTCAGGCTCTTTAAAACCTCTTCCCCGATCGCCTTTTCCCTGATTCTTTCAATCAGGCTTTTGACCACCAGATAGTTTACATCCGCCTCCAAAAGGGCAAGCCTGACATCTCTTAAGGCATCAGCAATATTCTTCTCCGTCAGCTTTCCCTGCCCCCGGAGTTTCTTTAAAATGCCTTGAAATCTTTCTGAAAGGGAATCAAACATGATTTTTTAAATTCTCGATGACTTTTATCCTATATTATCCATATTTTCACATTAATCCAATCGATTTCATTATGGAATGAATGGGAAGGATCAATGCATTTCCAATGAAGATAGTTTTTAACGTTTAAACTTCAAATATTATTAAAAAATAATGATTTTGTCAATATCCGAAACAAGATCTTTCAGGGTCCTTTTTCATCATCCTCTGATGATTTATCCAAATCCAGCATCCGGATACCTGATATATATTCCATACTAATCACTCTTGTAGCACTCGAAAGCTTATTAATGACCTGCTTGATGCGATCCACTTCCTTTAAAATGATTTCTATCTTCCGAAGCACTGAATCATCCGGATCATTGATGGCTGTTCGCAACATCTCTGCATTGGCTGAGATGGAACACAGGGGATTGTTGATTTCATGATTGACAGTAACTGCGATTTGAGCGAGTGTTTCCAGTTTTCTTGCTTTGATTAATTTATGGTGTAAGTCCCTGATCTTTAGAAGAGACTCCACCCGTGCCAGAAGCTCGATATAGTTTATCGGTTTGGTAACATAATCGTCCGCACCAAACTCGAGGCCCTGAATTTTATCCTTCACTGTATCCCTGCAAGTGACCATAATAACTGGGATCATATTGGTCTCATCCGAATCCTTTAGCCTTTTACAGACCGTGTACCCATCTATTTTCGGCATGGCCAGATCGAGCAATATGAGATCCGGGAGATTCTCCGAAGCCATTTTAAGGGCGTCAAGACCGTTTTCTGCTGAGATCACCTGATAACCATGCGTAGCCAAAATCTTTTTGAACAGGTGGACCATATCCCTGTTGTCGTCTACCACCAGGATTGTTTTACTCTCTTTGGGCACTTCAATATTAGAAGACATCCTTTAACTGTCCTTTGACCAAAATTGATATCTTTTCTCCACCAGGGTATAAAAGGTTCCATGTCGAATGAAACAGGACAAAATCTTGATGAAAAGGTAAAAAATATATTGATATCATTATATAAAAAACATCTATTCTATTGATCAATTTACACCGATCAGGATATTAAGTCAAACCTTTATCAAGCCCCGCTAATCTAATATATTTAAATTTAGCGGCATCCTAAGAAGTCCCATAAATGTCATTGCAAGTAAAGCGAAGCAATCTTATGTATGCATATATATTTGTATTTATTGGATTGCTTCACTACTCTCTCGTTACACTCGGTACTTCCCTTACAGCAATAACTTAATATAGAATCGATTGAAACTTCGTATTACAGGGACATCATGGTTGATTATCACAGGGATAAACTGTTAGAATAGGATCGATTTTTATCCACAAAAAAGCCTTTGTTTTCTTTTCTATACATTAAGACACAAACATAAGACATTACCATATATATAAAACACATTAAAGCCATAGTATTCTGGGAGCCAAATCATGGAAAAACCGGTATATATCGATGAAATCCACTGCTACGAAGGGCAAACCGTCACCATCAGAGGATGGCTGTATAATAAAAGGACCGGTGGAAAGCTTGTTTTCCTCCAGGTGAGAGACGGCACAGGGATCATCCAGTGCGTTGTTTTCAAGCCAGATGTCCCGGAAGATTTATTTGAACTGGCAGAGCAGGTTGCTCAGGAATCCTCTCTGATTGTGACGGGTATGGTTAAAAAGGACAAGAGATCTCCCCTTGGCTATGAGTTGGGTGTCTCTGACATGAAAATTCTGCAGATGGTGGATGATTATCCCATCTCACCGAAAGAACACGGGGTTGGATTCTTGATGGAACACCGACACCTCTGGCTGAGATCAAGCCGCCAGCATGCCATCATGCGTATTCGTCACGAGTTGATCAGGGCATGCAGGACATTTTTCGATCAAAAGGGGTTTACCCTCCTGGATGCCCCCATCTTTACACCTTCTGCATGCGAGGGCACGACCACACTTTTTGCCACCGATTATTTCGGGGACAAGGCCTATCTCACCCAGAGCGGACAGCTTTATATGGAAGCAGGGGCCATGGCATTCGGAAAGGTGTACTGTTTCGGTCCCACATTCAGGGCTGAGAAATCAAAGACCAGGCGGCATTTGACTGAATTCTGGATGATCGAGCCGGAGGTGGCTTATGCCGATCTTGATGTGATCTGTGATCTGGCAGAGGAATTCATTTGTTACATCCTGGAACAGGTCCTGTCGAACCGGATGAGGGAGCTGGAAATCCTGGAGAGAGACACCGGCATCCTAAAAGGGATCACCCCGCCCTTCCCCAGGTTGAGTTATACCGAGGCCCTTGATCTATTGAAAGACTCAGGTCACAGCGTGGAATGGGGAAACGATCTGGGCGGCGATGATGAAACCATTGTGTCCGAAAGGTTTGACAAGCCCCTTCTGATCCATCGTTATCCGGCTCAATGCAAGGCATTTTACATGAAAGAAGACCCCGGTCAAGCCGGACTCGCTCTATGCGTGGATGTCCTTGCCCCTGAGGGGTACGGGGAAATCATCGGCGGCGGGCAAAGGGAGGAGGATCTGAAGGTACTGGAGGCTAAAATCAAGAAACACAACCTCCCCATGGATGCATTCCAATGGTATCTGGACCTCAGGCGATATGGAACCGTACCCCATGCCGGTTTCGGCATGGGGATCGAGAGGACGCTTTCATGGATCTGCGGGCTTAAACATGTTCGGGAGACGATCCCCTTCCCCAGAATGCTTTATAAGATCTACCCGTAATGAGCTTTCCCGCGGAAATAAAACCTTTAATGGATCAACTGATGGTGTCCCCCAAATTCAAAAAGCGGTGGACCGAACATATCATCCGGGAAAAGTGGCAGGAATGGGTCGGTAAAAGGATCGCCCAGCATATCAGACCCGGAAATCTCAGGCATGAATGTCTGACAGTGATCATTGATGATGAAAAGTGGATCAATCCCTTTCAGTCATTTGAAGAGAAGATTATGGAAAAGATGGTTCGGGATCTGGGATCTCCAGCAATTCGAGGATTTAGAATCCTAACGGAGAAAAAGACACCCGGCTGGAAAGGGAGTAAAGGGAGGGAAAAGGCCAATATTCCGAAACAAAAAAACCCGAAAATGCCTTCTTCAAGACCCGATCCATCATTGGACAGGAACTTTGAGGAGGCATTGAACCATATCCACGATCCCGGATTAAGGGATGCCCTGAAACACCTGATTACAAAAGCCCTCTCTTTTGATCATCCATGAGTTCCCCGGGTGCCGCCTCCTGCCCTTTTTGAGATTCCCTTGCTGCAGCATGCATATCTTACTTCCAACCATTAGATCTGCCCTGCTCTCGTTTCTCAAGGAAAAAGATTCCCGGATCACTAAGATTTAACGCAAAAATTGCGTTTAAGAACTACAGGGCCACAGAGATTATTTCTTGAAATCGATGCATCCTTTTAATAATGGTTCGACACCCGGAGGGCCATTCGTCGATTTTTTTCTGAAACAACCATTGCACCGATTCCCAGAAGAATGACAGCCACACCCACAAAAAATCCAAGGAAAGGGATTAATCTCAAAAGCACAAGGATAGAAAGTCCCAATGCCAGGGCACCCACCATGATGGCTTTGCTCTCCACCTGAAAAAAACGACGGATAATCCAGCGTCCAAGAAATAGACCCACCGGGATTTGACTCAGATAAATGGCAATGAGATAAAGGGCCAAGGCGATCATGGCCACAGGGATCCCCAAGATTGTGAAAAAGACTGTTAAAGTCGCAAGCGGTGTGGCAAAGAGGATGACAGCACCCCATCCGAAGCTCGGCCAAGGATTGCTACCTATGGCATCGGACACAGAGTTAAGCCGTTTTGGGGCAATGAGAATAATCACCATTCCTGTGATAAGTGCCATGATGAAACTCATGACCTTTTGCATGATTCTCAGGAAGGGGAGAGTCTGGGGATGCCTTTCTTTAACCTGAACCACAGGGACTTTATAAGTAATGGCACCGGCAACCCTGGCCCCCGATTGGATATCAGCCTTCGCCTCGCTGCTGTAAATAAGATCGCCCTGAATATTCGCAGAAGGAGAAAGGGTGAGATGCTTCACCCTGAGTTTGACATTCCCATATACGACATCGCTGATCCGAATGTCACCCGCACCACCCAAAATATCCGAACCAACAGGGCCATCAATATTTGTTTTACTGCTCCCAAAGAGGAGATCACCCCCGATTCCGGACTGGGCGGCCACATTCACCTCGGCAGCAAAAACCATCACGTCCGCATCAATCTGACCGCTCATATCAAAAGCCCTGCACATAGCCCGAATGGTATGATGCAAATGGCCGGTGATATGGATGGTTTCAGCGGCAGCCAGGACACTCCCCTTGACATCCCCGTTAATCACAACCGCCCTGCCAAAGGCCCAGAGGTCCCCATTGATCGTTCCGTCAATAATAATGGTTTCACCAGCCGCATAAAGATCTTCATCCACGATCTCTCCGGCAGGGATGCTGATTGTCTCTCCCCCCCGCACATCGAAAGCAACGGCCCGATTCCCTAAAAAAAACAGAATGAATGAAATGAACAGAAAAGTAACGGCCCAGCATCTAAAAACCCGTGCTGACATCTTCCCCCCTTTCTGAATACATCCGAATATCCTGTAAAGCTGGTTTCAAATCACAGAAGTAGAAGCGGTTATCCCTGACCACTACCTCCCCTGTACTGTGTGATATCCTTTTCCGGAATATGGGCCCGTCATAAACAAATGAATGAAATTCCCCGTTTTCTCCGCACGGATCAACGGCGGAAGGCAGTTTCGACAAAAATGCCTCATCAAAGATCCCTCCGGTAAATGCCTTATCCAGGGCCATGGAGTCCACACAGGTGATGATGGCCTCAAACCCCGAATCGATAAAGCCCCTTGCAAGCTCCGAAGTATCCCTCTTCCATAGGGGGAATATCCCTTTCATTCCTATCCCGGAAAGCTTTTCTTCTCTGTATTTTCTCAGATCCTCCAAAAAGATATCCCCGAAGACCACGGCGGAGATGCCGGCTCTAAGATATTTTTCAAGGCATTCCTGCATTCTCGATTCATATTCCTCAAAAGTGGCCTCTTTTGAAATGAGCACTGTCTCCAAAGGAAATCCAATAGAGTCCGCTTGCTGCTCCAGCAGAACCCGGCGCACGCCATGCATACTGATCCTGTCGTATGCCTCATTCAGAGTGGTCAGCAGGGCCACGACCTCATATTTCTGTGTCTTTTGTATCTCATAAAGTGCCATGGCGCTATCCTTGCCGCCACTCCATGCAAACAGAGCCCTTTCTTTCATTTGTCACCTCGTGGCGCCTCTATCTCCAATCCTATTACCCTCTCATACCCCCAAACATCGCAAATATGCCATGCTTATAGAAGCAATCCGCACCTTTAAAGCCAACCGATTCCAAGGCCCTTAGCTGACTCTCCAGGGTATCCGGCCTATTGTCCCGATTGTCTTTATATCTTCGAATCACATCCTCATAATGATGTCCCTTGATTCCCAGAGCAATTTTTCTCTCTTCGATCCATGTCTTCCAGAGCGAAAAGTACCATTGCTCAAGGGGCTCTGTTGGAGGAAGCACCACATCGATATTCACAAAAAATCCCCCAATATTCAAATAGGAATAGATCCTTCTGAAGAGGTCAATCTTATCTTCCAAGGAGAGGTGATGGATTGCCAGCGAGGAGACGATAAAATCAAAGCTCTCACTTATCAGGTCTTTTTCAAGCAGATCCTGAAAACTTGCCTTGATCAAATGGATCCCCGTAAAATCCTTCAGGCGTTCCCCGGCTTTATTCAACATATCCTCAGAGGGGTCCATGAGGGTTGCTTCCATGGAAGCATCGATCTTCAGAAGCTCATGGCTAATGATCCCATCCCCGCATCCAAGATCCAGAACACTTCTCTGCGGTCTGGGAGCGATGAAACATCCATAGAAGGAGCCCAGTATCCCGAGCAGTCTTCTTCGCTCCATGATATAAATATCCGCATTCTCTCTGTATTCCTGAGAAAAATCGGGATCTGCCCAATTGGATTTTTCGAATTCCGTCATGATCTTAATCTCATCCGGCTAGTTCCGCGTCAATCAAGAAATGTCATTTCGAGCGAAGCGAGACATCTTAAGATTTCTGTTCGCCTTCGGCTCCTCGAAATGACAAAGTATCATTGACATAAGGCTATTCTTCTTCCGATTTCAAAGGCCTCCCCCAACCGGCCCCCCTTTTCCAGGATCTCCCCTTTAAGGCTCACCCCCGGGACAATCATCCTGGCAACGAGGTTTATCTGCAGATACTGAAGGGACTTTTCGAAAAAACTCACTACCAGGTCAGCGGTCTCAGGGCCTTTCTCCTCGAAGGGAACCGCTATGACTGCGGATTTACCCTTTATGCTCGATCTATTCTCAGGGCAGTTGAAGTAGACGAACCGGTCCACAAAACATTTCATCAATGCGGTTGGTCCATACCAGTATACCGGGGTGCCAAATACAATGCAGTCACTTTGGATAATCCTCGGATAGATCTGATTCATATCATCATGCTTGCTGCATCCCTTGCCCTCCCAGCATGCATGGCATCCGTCGCACTCCAGGATATTCAAATCCCCCAGGAAAATCATATCCGCTTCGGCACCTGCCTGGCTTGCACCTTCCAGTATCCTGGAAACCAGGATATGTGTGTTGCCGTTTCTTCGCGGGCTCCCTACCACCCCGAGTATCTTTTTCATGGTTTATGGTTTAATGTTTCATTGACTTGATCTGAAATGTATGATGCAGTTTCATCATGTTTAACGCAGATTACAATTTTCTGCATCCGCTGACCCGCCATTCAAAGCGCATTAATCCGAAACAAGCGCCTTCATCTCCCTGACGGCCCTCTCAAGCCCCACAAATACCGCATGCGCCACGATATTGTGGCCGATGTTAAGCTCCTGGATCTCCTTTATTTCAACAATCCTTTTGACATTCAGATAGGTCAGGTCATGCCCGGCATTGACCTGCATCTTGAGTTTTGCAGCGAGTCTTGCCGCATCCCTTATCCTTTCCCATTCTTCCTGTTCCTTTTCCGGATCCCTGGCTGCAGCAAAGATTCCTGTATGGATCTCTACACACTCCGCCCCTGCCTTATGGGAAGCCTTCACCTGATCTGCATCCGGATCGACAAACAAGCTGACCCTGATCCCACCCTTTTGTAATGCCTTAATAGACCTGGCGATCTCCTCAAACTGGGAAGTCACATCCAATCCACCCTCAGTGGTCACCTCATCCGGCCTCTCCGGGACAAGGGTCACCATGTCCGGTCGAACCTCGATGGCGATCCGGATCATTTCCTCACTGGCTGCCATCTCCAGATTCAGGCTGGTATGTATAAGCTGTCTGAGCAGATGTAAATCACGGTCCTGAATGTGCCTTCTGTCCTGCCTTAAGTGAACTGTAATCCCATCCGCCCCGGCCATTTCCGCAATAACCGCCGCAGCAATGGGCTCCGGTTCTTTGGCCTTTCTGGCCTGCCTGATGTTTGCGATATGATCGATATTCACTCCGAGTCTGGGCATCTTCCCTCCAACCTTTAAAAAATATGAATTGCTTTCAGCATAAAATAGGGCCAGTATAAAACAGGGTCAATATAAAATAGGGCCAGTATAAAATAGGCTCAATATAAAATAGGGCCAGTATAAAATAGGGTCAGTATCAAATAGTTTCATCGAAGGCATGGGGATCCATGATGGCATCTGACACTTGCACCACCCGTTTTATGGGAGCGCAGTCATGCACCCGGACGATATGCACCCCCCTGGAAATGGCCATTGTCACTGCCGCAGCTGTGCCTTCAAGGCGTTCCTGTACAGGAAGGTCCAGGATCTTTCCTATAAAGGATTTGCGTGAGGGACCGATGAGCATGGGACAACCCATGGCGTGGAATTCATCCAGCCTCCGGATCAATTCCAGGTTGTGGCTGAGGGTCTTTCCGAACCCGATCCCCACATCCACCACCACCTGGTCCCTTTTCAACCCCGCATGTTCAGCCTTCCTAACCCCTTCTTCAAGATATGCGCTGATTTCACCGATCAAATCCGTGTAAGTCGGATTCTGCTGCATGTCCTTAGGGGTCCCTTTGATGTGCATGACCACCACAGGCGTCTTGTACCTGGCGGCCAATCCCGCCATTGCCGGATCGAACCTGAGTCCGCTGATGTCGTTAATCATATGCGCACCCGCATCCAATGACTGGGCCGCTACCTCCGATTTATAGGTATCCACGGATATGGGGACCGACACCTCCTTGGACAGTATTTTGACTAAGGGCACGACCCTCCTGATCTCTTCATCCAACTTCACGGATTCCGCCCCCGGCCTTGTGGATTCTCCGCCGATGTCAATGATATCCGCCCCCTCCTCAGACATCCTTACGGCCTGGGCCACGGCCTGGGCATGGTCGAAAAATGCACCTCCGTCTGAAAAGGAATCCGGGGTCACATTGAGTATCCCCATGATCAGGGTTCTGTAGCCTAATTCCAGATCTCTGTCGTGGAGTTTCAGAGTAAAGGTTGGACGTGTCTTTTGTGAAGCAGTACCTGGATGCATCTCATCTAAGCAACCTTGGGGCTTGTTTTCGGCAAGGCAATAATCTTGTCGATTGCAGCGCCGTCCAGGACCTCGGTCTCCAGGAGTTTTTCAGCCAACTTCTTGAGCCTGGATTTGTTCTTTTGCAAAATGGCCACTGCCCTCTTATGGTTCTCCGTCACGATCCGCTTGACCTCCTCATCGATGAGGATAGCCGTGGCCTCACTATAATCCTTGTGCTGTGCGAACTCCTTGCCGAGAAATATCTGTTCCTCCTTTTTCCCGAAGGTCAGAGGCCCCAGATTCTCGCTCATACCCCATTCACACACCATCTTTCTCGCCAGGTCCGTGGCCCGCTCGATATCGTTTCCGGCACCCGTGCTCAATGTGTTGAGCACCAACTCTTCTGCTGCCCTGCCGCCCAGGAGGATGGCAATCGAATTCATCAGATACTCTTTAGACAAACTATGACGCTCATCGATGGGAAGCTGCTGGGTCAATCCCATGGCCCTTCCCCTGGGAATGATTGTTACTTTGTGGATGGGGTCGGTTCCGGGGATCATTCTGGCCACCAGTGCATGCCCTGCTTCATGGTAGGCTGTGCTCTTTTTTTCTTCGTCACTGATGATCATACTTCTTCTCTCCCTGCCCATCATCACCTTGTCCTTGGCCTCTTCAAAGTCGGGCATCTCCACTTCAGGCTTTTCCTTCCTTGCAGCGAGCAAGGCCGCTTCGTTGACCAGGTTGGCAAGGTCCGCACCTGAAAAACCAGGGGTTCCCCTGGCCAGAATCTTGAAATTAACATCCCCTCCCACAGTCACATTTTTTGCATGGACCTTTAAAATGCCCTCCCTCCCGCGGACATCCGGAGTGGATACTATGACCTGTCTGTCAAAACGCCCCGGCCTGAGAAGGGCAGGATCCAGGACATCCGGCCTGTTGGTGGCAGCAATAATGATAACACCCTCATTGGACTCAAACCCGTCCAGTTCCACCAGAAGCTGGTTGAGGGTCTGTTCGCGCTCGTCATGCCCTCCGCCAAGGCCGGCACCCCTGTGACGGCCCACGGCATCGATCTCGTCCACAAAGATGATACAGGGTGCATTCTTCTTGCCCTGATCAAACAGGTCTCTGACCCTTGAAGCACCGACACCCACAAACATCTCCACAAAATCCGAACCGCTGATACTGAAAAAAGGCACATTGGCTTCACCTGCAATGGCCCTGGCCAGAAGGGTCTTTCCTGTACCCGGAGGTCCCATCAGAAGGACCCCCTTCGGGATCTTCCCGCCCAGCTTCTGAAACTTGCGGGGATCCCTGAGGAATTCGATGATTTCCTGCAATTCATCCTTGGCCTCATCCACCCCGGCCACATCGTCAAAGGTCACCTTCTGGGATGAAGTATTGAGCAGTTTTGCCCGGCTCTTGCCGAAAGAAAGGGCTTTTGCCCCACCTCCCTGCATCTGTCGCATGAGATAAATCCATATGACCAGCAAAAGGATCAGAGGTCCCCAATAGATGAGAAAATTCTGTAACCAAAAATTCTCATCTTCCGGTTTGGCCTCGATAACAACATCATTCTCACGCATGATCTTGATCAGGTCATCATCATTCGGGGCATAGGTTTCAAATTTGCCGTTATTCTTGTATTCTCCCTTGATACTGTTTCCCC
>JBLIRM010000090.1:0-12811 GCA_049472295.1 bacterium
TCCTGCTTGAAAACACATTTTATTATGCATAGGATGTTTTAATATTATATTTGTAGAAAACAGTAAATGTTTGATAAATTCGAATAAGCGAATCTATAATAATTAGAAAAGATATACATAATATGGCAAAAAAAAAGACCTTTAATGACCTTGGCCTTTCAGATGAAGTACTGGATGCGATTTATAAAAAAGGATTTGAAGAGCCCACAGCCATCCAGTCGATGACGATTCCTGTGATGCTTAGAGATAATACGAACATCATCGCACAGGCCCAAACAGGGACTGGCAAAACAGCTGCCTTTGGGTTGCCTTTAATTGAGATGGTTGACAGACATTCCGGAATTGTTCAGGCCCTCATCTTGGTTCCCACCCGCGAATTGGCCATTCAGGTATCCGAAGAAATTAATTCACTGAAAGGGAACAAGAATATCAAAATAATCCCTATCTATGGGGGACAATCTATTGACCAGCAATTACGGCGTCTTAAAAAAGGCATACATTTTGTTGTTGGGACCCCAGGCAGGATTATAGATCATCTCAACAGAAAAACCCTGAAGCTGAATCATCTTCACCACCTCATCCTTGATGAAGCAGATGAAATGCTGAACATGGGATTCATCGAGGATATGGAAGAAATCATGAAGCACACAAATCCTGATAAAAGAACGTTATTGTTTTCTGCGACAATGCCGGCAAAGATAAGGGACCTCGCACGAAAATATATGGGCGACTATGAACTCCTTACGGTTAAGCAAGAACAACTGACAACGCATTTGACGGAGCAGATATACTTTGAGGTAAAAGCCTCTGACAAATTTGAGGCACTATGCAGAATCATCGATATTGAAGATGATTTCTACGGATTGGTTTTTTGCAGAACAAAAAGTGATGTGGATTCAGTGGTGTCACATTTAACGGATAGAGGATATGATGCTGAATTCATTCATGGAGATATTTCTCAGGCGCAAAGAGAGAGAACCCTGGAAAAATTTAAGAAACAAAGAGTCAACATCCTTGTCGCAACAGATGTGGCCGCACGTGGTATTGATGTGAACAACCTTACCCATGTGATTAACTACTCATTACCTCAAGATCCGGAATCCTATGTGCATCGTATCGGTCGGACAGGACGGGCAGGCAGAGAGGGACCAGCGATCAGCTTGATTACACCCAGTGAGTACAATAGACTGATGTTCATACAGCGGATCGCCAAGACGGACATAAAAAAATCGAAAGTGCCAAGGGTAAAAGATATAATCACAGCCAAGAAGAATAAGATTTCCAATGATCTGACGACGATTCTTAAGGATGGGATCAATTCTGAATATTATAGTTGGGCCAAGAAATTGCAGGCGGAGAACCATCCGACAGAAGTATTGGCTGCTTTGCTTAGCTATTGTTTCGAAGAAGAACTAAATCCAGATGTCTATTCCGATATTACGGAAGTCGGTGTAAAAGCGAAACAACTTGATCAACAAGGCAAAGCAAGACTGTTTGTTGCACTTGGAAAGAAGGACAAGATGAATTCAAGGAAATTGGTTGATCTGATTAATAGTCGAGTCTTGGTGAAACCCAGAGATATTAGAGACATTCAGGTGATGGACAATTTCTCATTTATCACGGTTTCTTTTGAAAAAGCAGAGAAAATCATTGATAGCTTTAAAGAAAAGGGACAAAAACCGCTCATAGTTCATGCCAAGAAAAGAACGGATAAGAAGGGCATTCAACGGATGCGATAGCGCGCCGCTGATGCATATCATTATGATGGGTGCGAATTTTTATCAAAATAAAATAAGAAATAAATCGGCTTTCATCTTAGTACTGATAATCGGCACAATATTTGTCATTTCAAATAATGCCTTTACAGATAGCCCATCAAATGTCGGGAAAGACAAGTCAACTTTAACTCCAACCAATATTTACGGTTCAGATGATAAAGGTAAGTATCTTACGGACCCTTTAACTTGGGTCAGAAATGGTTTCAATGTTTTGATATATGATTTAAATTTTACCATTCGGGCGCAACTCTTTGATCAAAATGGTTCCAAAATGAATGATGTCATAAGTTATTCTGTGCCTGAGTTGGGTCTTAGGGGGAATATGTATATTTTCAACCCCATCCATAAATGTCAAAAAGCCGATATTCAAAGACCTCTCCCTTTCGTCCGCTCTGATTATGAGGTGATCATCAATGCCGGTTCCGTGAGGCAAGCCATTCTTGTCCATTTTGGAGCTACTGGATGTGATAAACCTGGTTGCCATCCGGTTTCCCCTCCGGAACATGTCATTGAAAAACAATCTACTGATAATATAAAAAGCAGATGTAACAATTGTCATAATCTTGCTCTCAAGATTCATCCTAAACACTATAAAAAAGTTCCTAATGATGTTAAGGGTTGTAACATATGCCACCCACACAGCGGTTGTTTAATAGGCCGGGATTTTAAAGTTGCTTACATGCCTCACATTATGAGTAATATGACCTGTATTGATTGTCATGGTACCCTTAATGATTCAATCAAGGGTTCGTTTAAGATAAGGAGCGAAAGGGGCCTGCCGCGTTGTGATGATTGTCATGATGATAAAGAGTATTCATATCCTAAGGGAAGCTTATTTAAAGAGTCATATGGTCATGGCGGAGTGGCTTGTATAAACTGCCACGCGGCAACACACCTGGCAAGCTTTATGTCGATAGGGGCCAACGCTTGTGCTCGCGCTTGCCACACCACGCAGTCGAATGACAGCAAAATGGGCCCGGACTGTGGAAAATGTCATAATACATCAGTTGCCCCGCACCTCGTAAAAAGGTAACATAGACACTGCAAAATATCTGATTACTCAAGGTGCTGATGTTAACAATCCGAACGCATTTGGAATATCCCCCTTTATGGGGTTCTGTGCATATGGTGATTTGGAGCTTGTAAAGCTTGCCCTGTTTCATGGGGCAAAAATAAACGAATCATATCTTCAATTAACAGGAAATGCTGAAGGCAAGAAAAACTGGACACCCCTTCAGTCGAGTGCGACATTTATATTCACAAATTCAAAATTAAAACAACTCAGCATCTCCTGTCCTATAGAATGATTAATGACGATTTAGAATTAATCATGATTGGCCACCACGAAAATTATTATAAAGATTTGAAGGGTTATTTGAAGACCAGATAGATTAAGGGCGAACAGATCATCTAAGAAATATATCTCCGAGAGATTTTTGGAATCTATTACAAAAACAACGAACAGAAAGATTTAAATAAGATTTAATGCCAACTGACCATCTTGGACCCGACTTCGTGACCCGTTGCAGCATTTTTGGGTTGATTGTTAATGGGATTTTCCTGCAGTCCTGTAAGGCAGAAGAATAGTTAAGCACAAGGAGTGATTGTATGTTCAATAAACGAAGTGATGAGGGATATTTGAATCCTATAGAGGGCATAGAGCAGAAAACACTGGTATACGGAAAAAGGACATTAATGACGGAATTCAGATTAAAAAAGGGCAGCGAGCTTCCCCGTCATAGTCATCCTTATGAGCAAACAGGATATCTTGTAAAGGGGAATATACGGGTTTACATCGGATCAAAGGCATTAGAATGCCAGCCGGGTGATAGCTGGTGCATTCCAAGCGATGAAGAGCATGGCGCAGATATCCTCGAGGATTCAATAGCCGTCGAGGTATTTTCTCCGGTAAGAGAAGACTATCTTCCAAAGGCGGCACCATAGCAGCCCGTGTATAAACCTTCTAATGAATCAAAGGATTAAATATTTGATCTTGTTAGGTTTGTTTGATCCACTGAAGACCCGCAAAAGGTATTCGCATAAACGTGAAGAAGATGTCGGTCTTGATTAAATTCACATTAGAGAGGGAATGAAATGAACCAAAGAACCCACGCCTGGATTGCCTTGCGTGCAATCAAATTGCTCGAGGAAGAAGGAGAAGTCCCACGTTTGCTGGAGTTATTAAAACCATTTTCGCAGGAAGCGTCCATAGGCGCATGGATACCGGATAAGCGCGACGCAAAGCTCGGAGGTGCTCAAACCCAAAATCATGTGTTTAAGATAGGAGTGTGCCGTGGGCCCTTGAGATACCGGTTTATAGTATCGAGAACCAAATTGAAAAACCGTCTGGGCCCGGAAAGATTGATAACTGGCTTTTTAAACAAATATAAAACCATTCTGGATAACGTCTGGTGGAGGGAATCATACAAGGCGGATCCGAGCCCTGGCAAGCATCTGGCCAACAGGGCGATGGCATTGACCATCAACAATATCGACATGCTTATATTAGGGAACGCACAAGTGCAGGATCTCGTACCCGGCAGAATCCGATTCATCAATAAAGTGCCAACGCCTACCAGATGTGCTGCTGGGCAGACCACCATTTTCTTTTTTATGTTGAGCCATTTCATTGCTGATTCCTTGATGCCCTGTCATTGTGACGAAAGGGATCTTTCCGATTATGACAACGGGCTTCATATGGAGTTGGAAAAACATTGGAGCAGGTTGATCGGAACTTACTTCGATGAAAATAACCTGACCCGACCGGGTCTTGATGATAGTGATGTTTTAACCCAGGCTGCAGCAATCGATGAGAAATTTGGGATCAATTTCAAAAACCGGGTTCCTGATATGAAATCGGATGATGTCTGGGAGGAAATGGTTATGCTGTGTCGTGCCTCATTCGCTCTTGCAAGTATAATTGCCCCTCCGGATCAATGGCCTTACAAACCTGCGCCTCAAAAGATGGCTCCATATAATATGCTTTTCAATCAGAATCAGCAGGGCAAGGATTTGCTCGCAGAAATTGATCGGGTGATCATGCATGATGCGGTTCTGAATGTTGCTATTATTTGGAAACATATCTGGACTAAGTTTCATTAAAAGGAATGGGCAGGTTTAGACAGGGGGTTTCATGACCGGTGTTTCATCTGTGTCACTTCTAATGAAAACTCGTAATATCAATATGTTGCGTCCATCAATGCCGACCATTAATGAGAAAAAAACTTTATTTTTTCCCTTCCATCGTTTAAAATATTATATAATCCAAAAAAATTAACATTTTCAGGGACAGGAGATATCAGGGGTGTAAGAGAAAGAATGGCAGACAGATCAAGAATTTGAGAAGGGAGGATTCAAAAAATGGAAAGAACAAAGTCGGTCATTTTAATCCTTTTTATATATTTCGCGGTCGTTTGTCTTTTTCTGGTATCGAGCATAAATACCTGCCCTGCCCAGGGAGGCTGGCCTGCTTATACACCGAATGTCCTTACGGACCCTATCATCCAATATATCCAGGCGGCTTCCTTCCCGGGATCAATCATGGTGAGCGGCTGCTGGGGATATCCGTGGCTCTCCATACCCGGGGACTATTCTTACCCCACAACGGGATGGTCCACCAAGAAATGGTATATGTATTACCCTCCCATCGGATGGTTTGATTCGGAGATTTATCCCTTCTGGCATATCTACAACGTGGCGGCTCCTTTCCGTGATTTCCCCAATTTCCTGGCCATGATGGACAGTCCTGCCACATGGCTCGAGATCCCCAGATATGAGTGGCTCACCCGCACGGATCCCATCCTCTATTATCTTGCAGGTGGCGTCCATTTCTTTTCAGGGGCTGTGACTGCGCCGTATATGGCCCTGCAGGGCAATAATCCCAGTCTGGATCCGATGCTTCTCAGGTATCTGAGCTTGATGGGATTGTTCGGGTACGACATCCCGCCGTATATGGCTTCTCTTCCGCTTTAAGATCTTTCACAGGCACTATCAGGTAGGTATCCCATCTCCGGTTGTTATTTACATCACTATTCGTTTATACTGGCTTCGGCATGGTTTTTTACATGTATCGGATGTTATGGAATACTTTACGTCTATTCGTGCCCCCGGCATGTTTTTATGCCAGCCTGCAATAAGAGAATTACAAAGTCATTGCCGTGAGCCAAAGCCCCGAGTGAAACGATGGGATAGCGAAGCAATCTTGTCTTTAGATTGCTTAGGGCTCGCGCCCTCGCAATGACGACTTAATCTCGGCGTTTACTTTGGTTCCTTTTTAGAAAAGGAGAATCGTCATGTACGAGACATTAGGAGCAGTTGTCACCCAAAAGAAGGTCGAATTCAAGCTGTTTTTCCCGGACAAGGCGGTTGATCCTGCGCAGTATTACAGGGGAGGTCTCCCAAAGATAAAGGAGATTCGGGTCAGAGGGGATTTTCAGGGCAAGATCGGGGGGAAAAACTGGGATTTCGACAGTGCTCCGGTGATGACCAAAGAACCCCACCCGAAGGGATGGCTTTATACATACAAGATCGCCCAGAACCTGGCTGATGGATTTTACCAGTACAAGTATTTTGTGACATTCGAGAATGAGACCACCCGATGGTGCACGGACCCCTGCACAAAATATGGCGGGGGCGAGGAGGAGAATTCGGCCTTTGTGATAGGCGGTCATACGATGAAGGTCAAGGCGTTGACGAATAGACTGCCGCCCAAGGACCTGGTCATGTATGAATTGATGATCGATGACTTTACAAAGGAATTTCGCGGTAATCGGGCCCCTGTGGATGCAGTGCAGGACAAACTGGACTACCTGCAATCGCTCGGGGTCAATGCCATTGCATTTATGCCCTGGACGGCCTGGCCGGGTGAGGATTTCAGGTGGGGGTACTGTCCCTTTCAATTCTTTTCCGTGGAACACCGCTATGTGCATGATAAATCCAATCCATGTGACAAGCTTTACAGACTCAAATCATTGATCACGGAACTCCACAAACGCAATATGCATGTCATCATGGATGGTGTATTTAACCATGTAAATGCAGGGATAAACCCGAACCACGGATTCCCCTATCTATGGCTGTACCAGAATCCGGAAGAATCCCCTTATATCGGCAAATTCGGTAAAGAGGGCTTCTTTGAGGAGCTTGATTACGACAATCAATGTACCCAGGAATTTATCCGTGACGTGTGTGTATATTGGCTGGATGTGTACGAGATCGATGGCATCCGTTTTGATTACTCCCTGGGGTTTTATTTGGAGGGAGACCTGGAACACGGGATCGCCAAATTGATCTCCGATGTCAAAGACTATCTTTCAGGGAAGAACAAAAAGAATATCTCTCTGATCATCGAACATCTCACGGACGACAGATATGCCGCCATCAATGATACCAATGAGATCTGTGCAACCGCATGCTGGTTCGATCCATTTATGTATAAATCATTTGATTATACCCGCAACTGCAACATCGACATGGATATCCTAAGGATCCTCAACGCGAATCTGGATTTTCATACAGGGAAGGGACCGGTCACTTATATCGAGAATCACGACCATTCCACAATTGTGAGCATAGCCGGCGGCAGGGATCGATGGTTCAAGACACAGCCTTCCGCCATAGC
Source organism: bacterium (assembly GCA_049472295.1). Classification (GTDB taxonomy): domain Bacteria; phylum SZUA-182; class SZUA-182; order DTGQ01; family JAFGSM01; genus JBLIRM01. The sequence goes on from JBLIRM010000090.1 coordinate 7,399, forward strand.
CCTTCTAACCGCTCCGGGCACGGTGATGATACACAATGGCCAGGAATTCGGTGAAGATTACTTCCTGCCGGAAAGCGGTTCCGACCGGGTCCAATCACGCCCCCTGCGCTGGGAGGATCATTGCACCGACTTTGCCGGCCAGAGGTTATATGCCATATACAGCAAACTCATAGAGATGCGAATGGCATATCCCTCCCTGCGTTCCCCCAATTTCTTTCCCTTCCCGTTTAATCACGAGGACGGATACGGCGCGTTTCCGGATCGGGGGATTGTGGTTTATCACCGTTACGGCAGCGCAGGGGATGGTGAATTTGAAAGGTTTATCATCCTGATCAATTATTCCGATTTCGATCAATATGTTGATATCCCCTTCGGAGCAAACGGGCTGTGGGAGGACCTCTTGAATGGCGGAAATGTCATGGTGGAAAATTACCGTCTTTTCGGTCAGAGGATCTCTTCCAACTGGGGGAGGATCTATTACAGAAAAGGATAGGGATGAAAGGGTTCTGAGGGATGAGGTTGGAAAAAGGGGATCCGGATATGGGATTTGATAAGCAGATGATGCACTCACAGAGGGCCTATTTTGAGATTCTGGAGGGACATTTCGGCCAGGCCTTCCGGCAGATGCGAGGGTCAAAATCGGACCCGGACCAGGCTGCCGCCCACATGGCCCAAAGACCGGATTTTATCAATGAATGGGAGAAGACGAAGGAAGTATTTTTAGAGGATATTCAGGCCTTTTGGGATTCAAATGCGGAGATGGTCTACACCCGCATCCGGGAGATGAAATCCCTCAAGCTGCTATTCAGCGGGGATATCTCTCCCTCCTCTTCCTCAAATATTGCAGGTTCTCTGGGATTGTATGTGGATACCATTGTGCTTCCTGATCCCATGCTGAGAATCGGCATCCTTTTCAACCTGATGCCGGTCAGCCAGCAGATCCGGTATTTGTTGAGGCATGTATTGAATATGATGTCTTACCGGGACCTGGCACTCGCAGATGTGGCGCCCCCGATCCTTGTGATTGCCCCGGACCCGAATGTATTGGAATCCAACAATCAATTATTTCTCTCATCCATGGCTGAGTCGGATGCCCTGTTTCATTTCGAGAGATTGTTCGAGCGTTCCTTTCCCACCAAGAGATCATTGGACACCTTTCTGGAGAGTATCTCCACCCCGGAGGAACTGGTGGATGAGTTGAGGAGGCCGGATCTCCTGCTGTTTGATGTGCACTGGGAGGAGCCCCTGGAGGCACAGATCCGCCGTTACCAGAAGGGCGCCCGGAAGCGATTCAACATCAGGATCAGTGAAGAGGGTTTTGCAAAGCGGATCTATCCGGTGGCCCTGGGGAGGATGCTGCAGGTCAATGATGCAATATTCAAAAGCATGAAGTATCAGGCCACACCGTTCATGAATGATCCCACCCTTTGGCAGTATCTGATCTGGAAATACAGCTATGATGCGGAACGGTTGGGCCAACCGGAGGATGAAGGCCATGCCTGGGTAATGCCTGTGACGTTGCGGGTCAATGGTGAAATGTCCCTGCGACTGATCACCGGGATGCCGGAAGATATCCTGATCCGGATGAGAAAGCAGGACACCATGACGGATTTCCGTACGGTTTTGAGAGAGGCCCTCCACGAAATCCGGGAGGCGGATTTGTCGAGCGTGAAAGAGACCACAAGGCAGGCCATTGTTCGCATTGAAAAGGCCTTTACAACACAGGAAGACTTCATTCATGGGATCATGTCAAGAAATAAGCAATTATTCCATGGGAAGATATTCCCCTGGGTGATCCCATACAAGGTATCCATGACCGCCGCTTTTGAGCGTAATGTGCCACTGACGATGTTTAATGCATCGCAGGGCTTGAAAGATTTGCCTGCTGGCAAGGATCTTTGGAAAAAGGGAAAGGCCCTTCTGAAAGGGGCCGGTGCATTGAAACGTCTGCCCCCGGCCCTGATTTTCAAACAGGTACAGGAGATTTAGGATTCAGTCGGATCATATCCCCGGTGTTTTTGCATGACATGAGATGCAGTGGTGATCTAAGATTGCTTCGGGCTGCGCTCGCAATGATAAATACCGGCAACACCTTTTTTGAATCTGCCTTTGCCTTTTTAGTGGCTCCGCCCTGGATGCTTGCAATGACAAATATTGGCAAAGCCTGTTTTTTTAATCCTTCGCAAGGCGTAGGGCTTTATAAATGAGTAAAAAATACGGAATGACATCTTATCTTCATAAGGTTCGCCGGCATGTGGGCCATGAGAAGATTATCCTCGTTTTTGCAACTGCATGTGTCCTTAATGAGGAAGGTCATTTGCTCTGGCAGCGGCGTGCGGATTTTGGATGGTGGGGATTGCCCGGGGGTATCCTGGAATGGAATGAATCCTTGCCCGAATGCGTTGTGCGCGAGGTCAGGGAAGAGACCGGGCTGGAGGTCGAACCGAAACGTCTGATCGGCATTTACACCTCGCCTGATTTTGATGTGACATACCCGAATGGTGATCTGGTGCAGCAGGTCACCCTCTGTTTCCACTGCTGTGTCATTGGAGGAAAACTCACGGCTGACAAGGAAGAGACTCTGGAGTTGGCCTGGTTCCCTCCGGAAAGGAGACCTTCCACCTCAGTCTGGTACAGGGCCATGTCCGACGATCTTTTCCTTGATCAAAGAACGGCTGCCTTTGACCGCGGAGATCCCGGCAGCCCCATGGGAGCGGAGCCCTTTTTTCATCATATTCGAAGGCGTATTGGGGAAATCCCCCTCATACTTCCCGTGGCTTATGCATTTATACAAAACAGTAACAGGGATTTGTGGTTAAAAAAGGACAATAACAGGGATCAATGGGGGCTCCCTGCCATCCACATGATATTGGGAGAGCGCATCGATCAAACACTGGCCAGGGGATTGCTCCTGGAATCGGGATGGATGGCGGATGTGGTTCGTCTGATAGGTGTTTATAGAGAAGATCCCGATCCCTTTACAAAACCGGAAGATGACGGGATAAGAAAACTCAGCGCCCTGTTTAAGTGCCGGTTCCAGGATCGGGCGTTGCATGCGGAGGCTATCGGGGGTTCGGAATACAACCTTTTCCCTTCCGATGCACTCCCGCCCCTTTCCGAATCCCATATCAGGCTGTTGAAAGACGGCCTGGCCGATCATGAGGATGCGGTTTTTTGATAGATAGAGGTATTAATGAATGGACATCCTATCTTATACGATGAACATGGCATCACCGTAACTGTAAAAGCGGTATCTTTTCTTGATGGCCAGTCTGTATGCCTTCATCATCAGGTCGTATCCCCCGAAGGCGCAGACCAATATGAGAAGTGTGGAAAGGGGGAGGTGAAAATTGGTAATCAGGGCATCCACCACATTGAACCTGAATCCGGGTGTAATAAAAAGATCGGTCCATCCTTCCATGGTGGTTTCCGGAGGGGGGCCCTTTTGATATATGGTCTCAAGGACTCTGGTGGATGTAGTGCCCACGGATATGATCCTCTTTCCGGCATCCCTGGCTTTTTTGATCTGTTCCAGGTCTTCGGCCCTGATGCTATAGGTTTCCCTGTCCATTTCATGATCTTCGATCATCTCTGTCCGGATGGGTTTAAATGTCCCGGGTCCGACATGCAGGGTCACAAAGGCCAGGGTTACACCGATGTCCCTTATCCGGGTTAAAAGATCATCCGTGAAATGAAGCCCTGCGGTGGGTGCGGCTACGGCACCGGTATGCCTGGCAAAAATCGTTTGGTATCTTTTCCGGTCCTCGGGTAAGGGCTTTTTCCTTTTGATATAGGGCGGCAAAGGGGTTTGTCCATGTTTATCCAGGATGTCGTAGAAATCACCCTCCCATTCGAAACGGACCCGGCAGATGCCGTCCCCTGCCTTCTCCTCAACTATGGCTGAGAGTTGACCCTCTGCGAAGATCAGTCTCTGGCCGATTCTGGTATTCCCTTTGATCATACATGCCCAGCTTCCTTCCTCCATGGGATGAACCAGGAGGACCTCCGCCTTTCCCCCGGTTTCCTCTTTTTTCCCGAGGAGACGGGCAGGGAAAACCCGTGTATTATTCAAAACCATCAGGTCACCGGCATGCAGATGATGAATGATGTCCCTGAATACGGCCTCCTCTATAAGGCCTGATTTTCGATCCACGATCATGAGCCTGGATCGGTCTCTTATCCTGGCGGGTTTCTGGGCGATTAGTTCCGAAGGAAGGGAAAAATCGAACCGGGAGAGTTTCATCGTCCCTTTAATAGGCCGTATCGATATTGGCCATGGGATAGTAGTGATTGAGAATATCCTTATAGTCAGCACCCTGTTCCGACATGGTTTTGGCTCCCCATTGACAGAGGCCGACCCGATGGCCCCATCCCAGCCCCTGGAAGATAAAATAGCCGTCTTCATCCCGTGTTACGGTAAAATTGGTGCTGCGAAGTATATTATGACCGATTAGGGCCCTCAATTGTTTGCCGTTTATGATATCTCTTCCCAATGAATGGACAATGAGAAGGGTTTCCACTCCGTTGTTGGGTGTCCGGTCCATGATCTGGATCGATCGAATGGGTCCCATCCGAAAGAGTTCCCTGAGAAAGAGATTCCTGATCTGAATGGCACTGATCCTGTTTTCCCATTCAAAGTGGGGGGATTCTTTGCAAAATTCACAGGGTACGCCGATCAGGGCAGGGTGGTCGTAGAATACATATTGTGCATCCTCGGTATGACCACCGCAGCATGCATGATAAAGGGCAGGGAGATATCCGCCCGGTGTGATCAGTACCTGACCTTTGGTGGCATCCACTGCCATATTGGTTTTTGGGTCCTCTCCGATTATGCCGGAATATACCTGTGAATCCGCGGATGCCTTGAGGTCGTACATCCCTTTTTGATTGCGGTCCAGTTGATAGAGCGAATATGTGCGTGCAACCACCGCCTGGGCCTTCAGGGATTCAAAGGGCCATGAGGGAGAGATCTCGTTTTTCATCAGTCCCATCACATACTCTTCCACTCCCAGCCTGTTTATGACTTCGATCTTCCAACGGGAATTGAGATGGATGAGTATATCCCCCCTGTAAGTATAATATCCTATCTTGATCGGTTTTCCGTCCACAGGGGTGACCTCCAGAAGTTTTGATTCGATCGCGTTGTCCGAGACCTTGATGCCGGATGGGAGCGGAGAAAACTGCAGAGGGTCCTCCTCTCGAGCCTTATATGTCCCCAGATCCATTCCCTGTTCCGTAGTGACACGGATTTTCCCTTCACTCGTAATCGAGACCGTTTCGGGGGTTTCCAGGATCAAGGGCATTTTGTCCAGGCGGGCATCGTTCATAATGAAACCGAAGACATCCAGTCCTAGGGTGCCCTTGCCAATGCTTTCATGACGGTCGACCCGGCTGCCGGCCGTTTTTTTGGAAT
>JBLIRM010000091.1:0-12810 GCA_049472295.1 bacterium
CTTTAACCTTACTTTATTTCCTTCTATCTCACAGGCCCAAGCGTTGAAGAAATTAGAACAGATTCGTCAGTATATCAGGCGTTCTATAAAATATATAAGCCTTATCCTTATTCCTACTGTTACGATAATCTCTATTACGGCCACCGATCTTATATCTTTTGTATACTCGAAACGTTTCATCCCCGGTTCACAACCACTTGCAATAATTATCCTGGGAAACACTTTTCTGGCCTATTTTCTTCTTTGCACCACAATTTTAATAGCTGTAGGAAAGCCTAAGATACCTCTGTTTTTCCTTTGTTTAACCCTCCCTTTAGCAATTATATTGAATCTAAATTTCATTCCCAGGTATCAATTAATTGGTGCATCATTGGCCACAAGCATCTCACACTTGACTGGCTTAATAATTTCTGCTGTGTATATCATGAAATATTTCAATATATATCCATCGGGAAAATCAATATTCAGTATATTTGTTGGAATAAACTCAATAATAGTATTCTCTTATATATTACCATTTTCGAATTTTTTTTTACTTCCCAAATATGTTATTTTATTTCTTATCTATGGAGCTATCATGTTCATTTTCAAGGAACTCACACTTGAAGATGCCAATATAATTAAACAGATATTTTATAAAACGAAAACCAATTAAAAATATGAGATTGTTTCATTATTTTACAGACTTATTTCCTCAGATCATTCGTTATAGACTTATAATGCATGGAATAAAAGTCTCATTTCGGCCTATTACTTTGACTTTTTCTGTAACCAACCGCTGCCAATCTCGATGTCAGACATGCAGAATCTGGGAATTTCATCAGAAGCATCCTAAAAAAGCTCAAGAAGAACTTAATTTAGATGAGATCGAAAAGATTTTTCGGAGTATGGGCCATATATTTTTCTTTAATATCAGCGGCGGAGAACCATTTTTGCGAGACGATCTTGTACAAATTGTCGATCTTGCCTGCCGTTATCTTACTCCGCGCATTATTCATATACCTACAAATGCCTTGCTTCCAGAACGCATTGAAGCTGTGAGTGATCAGATTGCTCAAACAGTCTATCAATATAATCCGGAAGTGCCATTCACAATTAAGCCGTCCATAGATGGCATCGGAGAAAAGCATGATCGTATTAGGGGGGTAAAGGGGAATTTCGAGAAATTACTACAGACAATCGAAAGGCTCAAAAAGCTTGAAACAAAACATCCGAATCTCCATCTGGAATTAGGAACCGTTGTATCAATGGCCAATATTAATGACCTTGATGAAATTGCAGATTTTGTACACAGCCTTGGCGTTGAAAGTTATAGAAATGAAATAGCAGAACAAAGAGAAGAATTTTTTAATCTGGATGATCCTATTACACCCACACCGGATATTTATAAAAAATTGATGGAAAAATTTTCGAAGAAAATCAGGGAACATCTTTACTCTAAAAGAGATCTTGCTAAAATCACAGAATCCCTTCGATTGGTTTACTATGATCTTGCTTCACGCACATTACTTAAAAAAAGACAGGTTATTCCGTGTTATGCAGGGATTTCAAATATTCACCTGACCCCTTACGGCGATATATGGCCATGCTGTGTCTTGGGATATACTAAACCAATGGGAAATCTTAGACAAACTGGGTATGATTTCAACGTAGTCTGGAATTCCTCCCAGGCAAGGGAAGTAAGGAAATATATTGCTGAAGGAAATTGCTATTGTCCGTTGGCTAACCAAATGTATTCCAATATACTCTGCCATATGCCGTCAACATTTAAAACGTTTTGGAATATTTTCTATTTTAGATTTTTTTCTATTTTAAAACCTTTTTCGAAGCGTTCGCAAAAAAATTAAAAAAACAATTGGTCGCAGTAAACTCCAAGCCTTAAGTATAGGGAGAGGACTGCGAAGTCTATCATCTTTATGACTTTTATAGAACCATAAGTTCATATTATGAGTTCAAACGAATTTTATCTAAATATGGATCGATCTTTTCTTGAACTTCGCTCAGCTTGAATTCTTCAATGCCTATCATCATCTTCTCTTTTTCTATTAGTTTGACATATTCTGTCACTTTATTATCATAAGAAATTGCCAAAAAGGGGACCCCCACTTTTGATGCAAGAATCACAGTGTGAAGGCGTTCCAAAATGCAAAAATCCATCTCTGCCAAAATCCCCATCATTACTCTGGGATGATAATATTTTTCCATAAGATAGAAATGAGGGATTTCACCCAATTCGGCCTTTAGTCTCCTACCAAAATCCAAATCATCTTCAAGATGCTTTGTGGGATGCTGGCTTGCAGGCATAAAAAGGACATCACACTTTTTTTGATCTATTAAATATTCAACCAACCTCATTGTCTCTAATAAAGTTTTTTTATTATCAGTCTTTCTATCGCCAATATAACGCATATTAAGACAAAGAAATGGTCTTGATCCTCGTTCCGGCATACCACATTCATTTAAAGCAGCCAAGACATCCTTTCTGGGAGCAGTTTCCATTGATAATGCGGGATCAAGAACGAGAAATAATTTCCGTTTAACCCCGATTCCACGAATATTTTTTATCGAGAGGGGGTCACGCACAGAAACAAAGTCGGCTTTGGAAAGTACAATACGGGCGAGGATTTTAACTCCAGGGTCCGGGAAAGATGTTGCCCCAATGGCATAAAAATGGGTCTTTGCACCAGAGAATTTGGCAAGATGCGCAGCAAAAAATAAAAATTTGCCTTTCATATCAAATATTTTAAAGGTTTTGCGCCCCGAATATACGTTGATTATATTAACAATCCCACCACCCCCTATGATATAAATGTTACTTTTGATTATTGCGAGAAGTGTGGATAGACTCTTGAAATGGTAAATTGAGATGTCAGGGTACCATTTGCGTACATTGTCAGGCCCATGGCAGATTACCGTAATGTGTGCTTTAGGTAAATATCTTTTTGTACGCTTAATAAGCACATGAAGAATGGCATCATCGCCCAGGTTTCTTTTCCCATAGCCACCATGGATTACAACTCTTGGACGATCGATCCCCCTTCTTTCAACAAATTCTAAACAACCTTCCCAGAACCCTGGCACATCATAGGGTATATTTTTCATTTCAATTTACTCCGAATCCTTCGGGCGATTAAACCCTTTTAGCTTGACCTTCCCTCTTCCCAGTTCACGATAACACTTTAAACAACGGACTTTAAGGCATTTCTCCTTGATTATTTTTCTTTTTTCTATATTAATAGCCCCAACAGGGCAAAACATTGATAGGTGTTTTAATTCTGATTCGGTTACATCACCTAATTCAGGATGTATTCCCAAGTACCAATGCAGAAGGGGGATGATCGAATTTCCGCCTAAAATAGAGCATTTGATATCATCTGCCCAATAAAGTATCGAGTAAAGCATCCTGTGGAACCTATTTTTTAAAGAAGAAGTTTTAGAACAGGGAGGGAATGCATCCGGAATGTCCCCCTCAATGGTATAAGCTTTGGTTTTTTTAAGATGTTTGACTTCGTTAGGATCTATACCCAGAAGCCGTGAACCGAAGTGGTCAAGTCCAAATGGATCTAAACCCGCAAGGCAGTAATTTAACGGGATTGATTCTCCGAAAACGGCTCGGGACAATAGGTGCCTTGCATCCAGAAAATGGATTACATTCTCCAACCTTATGGCCAAAGCAGCGATTCCTTCATCAAGTCCGTGGCAATGAAGATATCTTCGGCTGGGCTTTGACAATAAGCCAAAAAGGTTTTTTACAGATCCTGTTACCTTTGTTATTGTATGTTTTTTTAGGACTGCAAGATTTATGATCAATTTTACATCATCCACAACACTTGTGATCTCAATACTCCGCAGGCCATTGTTCAAATAAATCTTAGTGTAGCCTTCCCTCTCAAAATTAATAAGCTTCACACCCCTTTCTTCAGCAAATTGATTGATTCCAAGGATGGAAAATGTGGCATCAGTATCAAACTCAAATCCACTTGATTCACCGATTATAGGAATCCCCCCGAGATCGCGAATTTTAGTGATAAAAAAATCAATCAACATTAAATCGGTTGTAGCTTTTGGAATAGGGGCTACAAGATTAGGTTTTATGAGAACTTTATCTCCATATGATATTCTGCTTTCAAGTCCGCCTATATTCTCGAGAAGTGTTTCCAGAACAGGTAAAAGTTCTGTCCCGTATTTAAGTTTTTTACTATATATGATATTTGGCATTCTTATATAATTGATTTAAACCATCGGACGGTTTCGGTAATACCCTCTTGAAAATTTACTTGAGGGTTATAGCCGAGATCTTTCCTCGCTTTTTCGATTGAAAATTCTCGATCCCATACAGTCGAAGCGATATTTCTCCTGGTCACAATCGGTGGCTTGCCGGTTACCCTTGCTGTCTGTTCTAAAAACCACGCAAAGAAAAACATGGCCCAAACCGGAACAAAGGGATAAAAGGCACTCTTCCCAAAAGCCTTCATGACAATATTTCGAAACTCGCTTAATTCAATGGAATGTTCGGAAGCAATCAAATATACCTCCCCTGGGATACCTTTCTCCGCTGCTTTAATGGCGCCCTGGACAACATCCGAAACATGAACCAAGGGTGTTAGATTTTTCCCAAGACCCACCTTGGGGAAAATGCCTTTACTCATAAGCCTGCACATTTTTAAAAATTCGCCTTTGCCATTTATTCCGTATATCATGCAAGGTCTTATTACTACTGTCGGGACTTTATATTGCTTTCCCATGTTGAAAGCCACTCTTTCACTTTCGAGTTTACTTTTTTGATAGGGGGTTACAGGATGAGGCATATCCGTTTCATTGGTCAATTTGTTCTTGATAAGCCCCATAGCTGCGGTTGAGCTAAAGTGAACAAACTTTTTAATATTGGATCCGGAGCATTCCATAATAAGATTTTTGGTGCCCTGCACATTCACGCGTCTAAAGTTTTTATATGCCTCTTCAGAGATCGCAGAAACATGTCCGACCGCTGCCAGGTGATAAACATAATCTATGTCTTTAGCAATGTCTTTTAGTGTATCCTGACGTGTAATGTCACCCTGCCGCAGTTCAATTCGATTTTCATTAAGGAGTCCTTCAATATTGCTTTTGGGGCGTATTAGCAACCGGCAGAAATTCCCTCTGGAGAGAAGCTCCCTGACTAAATATCTTCCAACAAAACCTGTCCCACCTGTGATTAAAATATTCAAGTTATTTCCTTTTTGTCGAGATCTTTATTTATGTAGCATTCTCATCATCTTCAGTCAAAATAGCCTCAATTTTCTTAACCAATCCATCCCATGAAAACTGCCCCCTGATCTTCGTTATGTTCTTTCTGAATTCCGGCATTAAATCACCCGTTATCGTCTCTATCACCTTTTTTGCCAATGCATCGGAATCATAAGGGGGGACTAAAAAACCTGTAACATCATCCTTAACGATCTCTTTGAGGCACCCAACTGAAGTTGCAATAATAGGAAGATTAAATCCATAAGCAATCTGGGCCACTCCGCTGCCCGTGGCTGAAATATAAGGCATTATACAAATATCGGCAGCAGAAAAATAGATTTGTACCTCTTCATTCGGGATGTAAGCATCGATTATCTTTACATGGTCTCCGATTCCCAAACTTTTTATTAGATTTATATATTCATCCTTATCCTCCCAAAATTCCCCGGCTATCAATAGTGTAGCATCAGTGACTGATAGGATAGAAGGGAGGGCTTTGATCAAATAGACCAATCCTTTATATTCCCTTACCAATCCGAAAAAAAGGAGCACTGTGCCTTTTAGACCCAGCTTATCCCTGGCTTCATTCCTGTTCATATTATCAAGGTTAAAAAACTCGTAGGTGGGGTGGTAATTTTTGATGATCCGGGCGAGAGGCTTCTTGATCAATCTTGACAATATCCGCCGGTCATCTTCGGATTGGACAATATAATAATGGCCGGTTTTCAGCACAAGAAAACTGGATATCCGATACAACCATGCAGAGTCATGCGGGGTTACATTGTGGCAGATAAAGAGGATTTTGATGGAGGTGAAAGATCTTATTAAAAATGAAAGGGTAAAAAACTGTGGTGCCCAGAATGCAGACCACCAAGGGATAATAAGCAATTGAGGCTTCTCGGCCTTGATCCGGAAAAATAGAACAAGCCATGTTATAGGATTCAATGAATCAAGGAGATATATGATATCCGGCTCTTTGGTTGCCTGTTCATCCAATTCCCGGTCGGATTCCCCTGGAAAAAGCCAGTTAGGATATTGCCTCTTAAAAGAAAAAAAAGCGACATCGTGTCTTCGCTTTAGTGCCCGGTAAAGAAGGGTATTATAGTGGGAAATCCCCCCTCGAAAAGGATATGCAGGGCCAACCATAGCAATCTTTGTCTTTTCCGGTTTTTTCTCCTTCCTCAGGCCTTTTTCACTCCTCAAATGCCCCACCTATATGGTTTGATCCCAAAATATTATCTCCCTCAAAAGATTCTAAACCTAAGATCGCACCTATCGCTTCAAGTCTTCAGAAGCAAATTCGCTCTTTTTTATTTTAAGAAGTATTTCTTCGATAAGTTTTCTATTAAATGATATGATATCTGCCAGCAGACCGATGAGAATGATCTGAAAGCCAATGATCAATAAAATTGCCGAAAGAATGAGTGACTGCATATGGCCCTTTCCCATTCCAGATAGGTAATACCACAAAAATCGACAGGAGATGATGAGACCAATGCATGAAATAGAGGCCCCGATCGCAAAAAATACCTTGAGGGGCTGATACATAGTATACATCCTGATCATTGTTGTAACCGATTTTTTGATAAAATCAGGAATACTCTTGATCAGTCGTGATTCCCTCAATTTCTCATTTGTTCTGATCGGTACTGAAACAATTCGAAAACCCTTGCTGCCTGCCTGGATAATGCTCTCAATAGTATAGGTATAATTGGACAAAATATTAATCTGCATCGCTGTCTGTCTGTTAAAGGCCCTAAATCCACTCACGGTATCCGGGATTTTTACGCCTGAGAGCTGCCTAACTGCAAAACTCCCCCATTTCTGAAGCTTCTTTTTCATATAAGAAAAGTGTGGTATCTTTTCCGTCTGCCTGTTTCCAACAACAATATCTGCCTTGTTTTCCAAAATAGGTTTGATGAGCTTTGGAATGTCCTCGCCATTATATTGATTGTCAGCATCCGTATTGACAATGATATCCGCTCCCAGACGCAGGCATGTATCAATGCCAATAGCGAATGTCTTTGCAAGTCCTCTGGTGACTGAATTGCGAATGATGTGGTTCACACCTTTAAGTCGGGCTATCTCAGATGTATTATCGGTACTGCCATCATCTATGACCAGAATCTCCACCTCATCTATTCCTGGGATCTTCCTTGGAATGCCTTCTAAAGTGACTGGAAGGGTTTTTGCTTCATCCAAACATGGAATCTGAACGATAAGCTTCATAGCAGGATGCACTCCTTAGATACTGCAATATTTATATTGAAGAGCTTTTTTATCATCATTGATATAACCTATAAGTATTTTGCCCACTTATCCATATTTTTTGGGCTATTTGAGGATTTGATTCCATATATTCGGCATGCGCTCTTAAAAATTCAATGATATGGACTCGACCAGATAACACCATATACTCTCCATTTTCAACAACTGAAAGGAAACGGACTCTGATAATTGTTGTAAATCATTTCATTTCAATTGCCTAAACAGGGGATTTTCTTAGATTGAATATAACTCATAGGGTGTGATGAAGTCAATAAAAATAATCACCTTATATAGTAAGCGCCAAAAGTAAGTTGTCATTGCGAGGACGGTAGTCCGAAGTAATCCTGAAAAAAGATTGCTTCGCCTGCAATTACATACCATCATGCCAAGTTATTTAAGGCATTTACTATAGTATATTGAAGAAAGCCGTTTGAGAATTTTGTGGCGGTTCGCATGATAAGCAAAAAGAGAATCATGTGGTTTGACCTGTAAATAATCTTTTGATTTACCCCATTCATTGATGATAATTAATATATGCGATATAGTTATGGTTCCGTAAATTATTTCAGCTTTCAGTTTAAAAGTTTTGCTGAGCGGGTAATGATAATCTTGTAGCAGTCATTGACGAGCGCATCCGGAATTTTTCTGAAGTAAAAGTAAGCTTTAGGCCTTAAAAAAGGCCATTTAGCAGGGGGAATGATTTTTTAAAAGAGCATTACCGGACAAAAAAACGATTACAATTTTTTCAGGAATCCCTTATGACTCAATGGATCAATTTTATTTCATTTCTGCCAACGGCCCTCTTTTTTACCCTATGGATCGCTTTCCCTGTGTGGTTGGCCCTTAGACGCTCCCAGGGGCTTATCAGGCTGGAAAGAACGAATCAGGAGGGGGAGACCAAACAGATAGGGATGTATCTGGAACTCGGCATATTTCTATTTGCCATCCCTTTTACCACATTCTTCTTCCTTGTGGTGATCAATCTTCTTCTGAGCCCTTTTGTCCCGGACCCGGGCATACGTGTACATAAGTCCCTTGACGCATCTTTCATGCTCATAGCCATATGCCTTTTTTTATATATCTATCTGGCTGAGAGAAAGATCTATCTCAGGGAACTCAAGCGAAGAGATGGCGTTGACATTAATGAAGAATGATCAATCGGTTTCCCAAAAATCCTCTTCGGCCAGGATTTGACCGATAGATTCACCCAATTGGGCCTCTTCACCTCTGTGTAGGGATATTTTAACCAGTTCTCCGGATACATGGGCCTTGAGAAAGGTCTCACCCTTTTGGGTCTCTATGCGCACAATCGGGGTGCCCTTCTCGATTTCATCCCCTTTCCGGAAGAGCCATTCCAGGATTTTTACCTCCTCATCCTCTTCCATATCCGGATAAAGCTTCGGAATAAAGATGGTCCCGAGAGCCCTGGCTATTTCATCCTCTGTTGGGGCCTTTGATGTGATCTTGGCCTGGATTGTAGCCACACTGTCCGGTTGCCCTGAGAGATCAGGCGTGGAGTAGTTACATTCAGCCCAGCCATTAAAATCTGTGGCTTCGGTGATGGAGGAAAGCGAACCTCTGTCATCCTGCAATAAGGAGAACTCTACCATGGCCTGCTGGACAGGATTTTCATTGATATCCGCAACCCAAACCTTGATTGGGGCTGATGACTTGCCATTGGCCTCCAGGTGATCGGGTGCTGAAAACTCTATGATGGCAGGGGCATCGCTCATTAGTGTGATCCTGGTCTGGCCTGTGATGCCGTCAAATGCGTCATTGGAATTGCACATCCCTGTAATAATGACGGTACCTCTTATAATGCCCGCAGTATAACGGATTGCAGCCTCTCCGGAAAAATCCGTATAGGCCTGGGAGGCAGAGATGCTTCCGTTTTCCCCCTCCAAGAAAAAGCTTACCAGGACCCCTTCCTCTTCGACCGTTCGGCCTTCGCTGTCAGCAAGCTGTGCTGTCACCCAGGCACTGCTCACACCGTCGGCTGTGAGACGGTCCGGATCGGCAATAAGTATCAGTTGGTAAGGGCTCGTCTTGAGCAATTTGGCCCGGGTGACCGGAGAAATCAGACGGATATCTTTTTGTTCCTTGATCATGTTTAAGATATAACCCACTCCCGAGTGACCTGTAGTTAAATCCTTGGCCACTACAATAGCGGTCTTGGCTGCAAAGCCGGCCTCGTATTCGTCCTCGAACTCACCCCACGAATCGGTGATCTGATCAAAATCGATTGCCGTATCCGCGCTGAAGGGCTCCCCTAGATCCCCTCCGCCCACCACTCCGGTATATTCGTCCGTTGTCGTAAGTGTTAGTGCCATGAGATGCCCTTCCACCGGATCCCCGTTGGCATCAGTCACCTTGACAGCAATCCTGGTTTTTGATTCCTCATCCGCCCATAATATATTGTTTTCAGGGGTGACATTGATTCTTGGTCTGGTATCCAGGGCCATCCTTTCTTCTGCGTGTTTCCAGATTTTATTCCCGGCACGGTCGGAAAGGCAGACCCAGACATAGCCCTCATCAAAGGATCCGTCTTCCCATCCGATGGTATAACTGCCCTGATATAAACCGGGTGTGTCCTGGATCTCTGACATCTCTTGTTTTTTTAATGTATCATCATCCGGGTCCGGACTGAGATCCGATGACCTGATAACGAAATATGCCCTGCATCCGGGCTCTCCTCTGAGTGTGACCTCGATGCTGTTTCCAGGCACGAGATCACCGGAAAAACCGGCGATCTCGAATGCATTATGCCGGATATCATTGATATCAGGGGGGGTCGAATCCTCGGCTTCACAGTTGATTGTGAGACCGGATGGCGCATTCCTGCAGTTGACGTTCCCTATATTGTCCTTCAAACATACCTGGATAATGCCTTCTTCCGTTTGGTCTTCAGCCCTGACTATATAATATCCGGAATATTCACCAAGGGCCTTCTCGTACATAGGGATGGGTTCATCAGTGATGCCCGGGATGCTGAAACTTGCCAGGCATATTTCCTCTCCGATGAGTACCACCTCGATCCGGTCACCGGTCCTTTGAGGCATACCTGCTGTATTTTCCCGAATAGTAGTAATAATAGGTATGCCTGTTTGATAAGGGATATGAACCGGGGCCGATTGGAAAGGTTCGGACCTGTTTCCCGCCCGGTCCACTGTAAAAATAGTATATTGATAGGTATGGTCGGGTTTGACCCTGGTGTCTGCATAGGATGTTTTGTCTCCTGAAACGATGTTGATCGGGATGTTTTGTTCCTGATCTCCAGTCCCAGCCGTTTGGATCATCCCATCTTCCTGCCTGATAATTTCAAATTTTTCAAATTCGCCTTCCGGATGTTCCCAACGAACCGTTACGCAACCATTCTCCCATTCGGAGCCGGCATTTTTGATAATATTCGGTGGCAGATTATCGATGGTGATCGTTCGGGCCGCTGCCATGGATGACATATTCCCCTCAGGATCCTTGAGGTAACCCATGACATGAGCCTTTTCTATAGACATCTCCTCCCCGATATCGATACAGGCCCTGTATATGCCGGGACTTGTCTCTTCCATAGGCAGTTGTGTGGTAAGGCCTTCTATCTGATAGGATGCGAGTATGCCTGGTTCGCCTGTGAGGCAGAAACATATCTTATCCCCTGCTTTTTTTGCCTTATCTCCGGCGTCCTGATCGAAAGAGGAGATGTATACAGCGCAGGTAAAACATCTGGATTCCTTAGGATATTGGCTTTCCATGGCGCTTTCATTCACAGCCACTACGGAGTATAGATAGCCTGTGTCCGGCATGACAGAGGTGTCTCTGAATTCTGTTTCGGAAATCGGGTCCGGTGTCAGGAGGGTAAAATGCCTTTCATCCGAAAGCCGCCTGTAGATTTTGTAGCCCACGATATCCTCTTCTTTGGATGCCTCCCATGAAAGCAGGATATATCGGCTCCCGGATGACTCCTGTATATATTGGCTCCGTACCGAAGAAAGCTCCTCCGGTATGACTGCCATGGGTGTGGCTCCGATTTCCTGAGACGGCATCCCTTCGATCCCATCCATTCCCACGCAGCAGACCTTGTAGAAATAGGGAATCCCATTGGCCACTTGATCATCGGTGAAAAAGGGGTCCGGGATGGGGAGCTGGGTCAATCTGCTGGGTTCTGTTTCCATTGGATTTCTGCGGTAAACATAGTAACCTTTGAGAGGCGATTTTTCATAGGCCTCCCAGAAGAGACTTACCTGGCCATCCCCCGGTTTTGCCTTGAGCCTTGAGGGCGGAAGGATATTGGGTGTGGCGGATATCAAGGGAGACCTTTTGCTCTCATTCCCGGAAAGATCCACAGCAGTGACGGTATAAAAATATGTCATCCCGTTGATCGGAGTGGTATCAGTATAACATATGCCCCTGACAGGTTTCTCATTGAGCCTTTGAAAGGTTTCGGTCGGGCCTTCACTCCGGTAGATATAATACCCATCCAGGTCGTTGAGTGTCGTCCCGTCTTCATTCCTTGTGGGTTTGATCCAGGAGATCGTGACCTCATTGTCCCCGGTTTTGACCTCGATGGAAATAGCCATTTTGGGGAAAAGGCATATATAAATCAGCACACATAACCATACAAAGGAGGATTTAAGAATCGCCCTTATGCTTTTATGGGTGGTCACTCTTGGATTCACAACCAAAACTCCGTATTTTATAGAATTCATAAAAGAAACATATCAGAAGGTACTTCTTTTTTGATGAAAAGGGCACCCTTCTCATGGAAGTTCCTTGCAAATGAAAAATTTACTGCAATTTTTGGTCCATTAAAGATATATTTCAAAGACAAACCCCTATTATATTATATCGGTTCCCTTTTACGGTTATATTCATGTCTGCACCATTAGGCCTGATGACCACTCGTCCCTCACTTTTTCATTCTTCCGATCCATGTTCATTTCCCGTGCATTTATGTTCAAAATTTAATGATGCATCCCTTCCTATATTAACCGGGAGGCTCCGGTGCGACCCTGTCCTCATTGATCCGGCCGAGCACTGCCACAAAAGTGTCGTGACATTTGGTTGTATTACAGGTGTTGTCTGTAAGTAAAGGTTTTACAGTGGATTCATGGATAAATGTTACATCATGGCAACTATGCAAGGGGTCTGTGGCAAGACAGCTTACAGACCCATTCTGCAGTGCCTGATAGCCACCATATGCGGGCACCGGGTTGGCATAACGAGAATCCGCAAGCAGCCAGTCCTTGAGAAGACGGCCCCTTTGGACACCAGTGATGCCGCTCTCCGTTGGACCGGTATAGGTCCCTTTTGTCCCATGGGGAT
>JBLIRM010000092.1:0-12717 GCA_049472295.1 bacterium
TTCCAAGACAATAATTGGTGATAATGGAGATGAGTTTGTACATAGAATTATTGCAGACCATTTACGTTCTTGTTCATTTTTAATCGCAGATGGAGTGTTACCTTCAAATGAAGGAAGGGGTTATGTGCTCAGACGCATTATCAGGCGAGCGGCACGGCACGGAAAACTCATAAACATCCACAAGCCCTTTCTTTTCAGCCTGATCCCCACAGTGGCCGATGTCATGAACGGACCCTATCCCGAACTCAAGGATAACCTCCACTTCATCTCCAATGTCACCAGCCAGGAGGAGGAGCGATTCCAATATGCCCTGGACCGGGGGCTTGCCCTGCTCAATGACATCATCGAATCCGCAAAGAAAAAAGGGGGCTCCCAAATCTCAGGCACAGAGATCTTCCGTCTTTACGACACCTTTGGTTTCCCCCTGGATCTCACCCAGGAGATCCTTTCTGAACAGGATCTGAGTTTTAATCAGGCGGATTTTGACAATGCCATGCAAAAACAGCGGGACCAGGCAAGAAAACACTGGCAGGGCTCAGGTGAAACAAGGGTCAAGGAGGTCTACAAGCGACTGGCTTCCGAGCTTCCCGTGACAAAATTCCTGGGTTATGAGACCCATTCGGGTGTGGCCCAGGTTCTTGCCATTATCTCAGGATCGGAAGCGATCACTGAGGCAAAGGAAGGTCAGGAAGTCGAGGTGATTTTGGACCAAACCCCATTTTATGCCGAAAAAGGCGGCCAGGTGGGTGACAGCGGTATGATAAAGGGGGAGCATCTGATCGCGGATGTCAGGGAGACATTGACCCTTGCGGATATGGCAGTGCATCAGGTCAAAATAAGGAGGGGAAATCTCAAAAACTCGGATCAGGTCTATCTGGAGGTCAATAAAGAAAGGCGAATGGATATCGCCTTGAACCATACTGCCACCCATCTCCTTCATTCGGCCCTCAGGGATATTCTCGGGGACCATGTCAGGCAGGCAGGATCGCTTGTGGCCGCAGACAGGCTCAGATTCGATTTTACACATTTTGCGCCCCTCACCCCCAAAGAGATTGAGCGGGTTGAGGCGAATGTGAACGAGCAGATCAGGGCCAGCATCCAGGTTGCAACCCGGGAAATGGATCTTCAAAAGGCCATTGATTCAGGAGCCATGGCACTCTTCGGCGAAAAGTATCATGAGAAGGTTCGGGTGGTTCAGATTTCGGATATCAGCATCGAGTTGTGCGGAGGGATTCATTCGGAAAGCACCGGACAAATCGGCATTTTTTTGATTCTCTCCGAGACAGGGATCGCAGCAGGGGTAAGAAGGATTGAGGCCATTACCGGAAAGGGGGCCTATGAATATGTGCAAAGGCATCGCAAGGAGGTTGCGAATATTGCTGATATGCTCAAGGTACCCGAAACGGAGATCGAAGGAAGGATCGGGCGTCTTCTGAAACAAACTAAGGATCAGGAACGGGAGATCAAGGCACTAAAGCGTAAGATGGCACAGATGGAGATCGGTGCCATCCTGGATCAGGTCCAGGTGATCGAAGACATCAACGTCCTTGCCTTTCACCCTTCCGGCCTTGAAATGGATATGGAAGGCCTCCGCGGGACAGCGGATCTGATCTCCGATAAATTGGGTTCAGGGATTATTGCCCTTGCGACAAAGATCAATGGAAAGGCGAACATACTGATAAAGGTGAGCAAGGATTTGACAGACCGGATCAAGGCCCCGGATCTCATCAGGCGCGTGGCACAACACGTGGGGGGATCCGGCGGAGGCAGACCGGATATGGCCCAGGCAGGAGGGAATAAACCTCAGGGGATTGATAAGGCCCTCAAATCCATACCCGAAGCGATTCGGGAAATTTTACGAACAAATAGTTAAAGGGGGTTTAAAAATGAGTCAGGATAACAAGTTTTCCGAATTTTTACAAAAGACGATCAATGCCGGGCTGGGATTCGTTGCGTTGTCAGAGGAAAAGACCAAGACATTTATCAATGAGTTGGTCAAAAGGGGTGAGATTACCTCGAAAGAGGGTGAAGGTCTCCTGAAAAATATGCTGGAAAAACTGGAGGCCACAGGCAAGGATCTGGAGTCCAAAGTGTCCGAACTGGTCAAGAGATATGTGACACGAGAAAGCCTTTGTACAAAGAGCGATCTTGAAAAGCTGGTTCAGAGACTGGAAGACATTGAGAAACGTTTAAAATCCTTAGAGAAGCAACAAAAGTAGTAATAAAATAAGGCCATAACCTTAAGGTCATCACCTAATGCCTTTTCCAAACATAGGCCAAACCTATAAGAATTTACAGCGCCTGCGCCAGATCCTTAATGTGTTAATCAAGCATGGGTTTGGTCAGATCATCCAGCAGCTCCATCTGCAGGATTTTCTTACCATGGGGAAGAGGGTAGTCTCCCATGGTACGCCGCTTCTCAAACCCAAAGAACGGATATCTATGCCTGTCAGGGCCAGGCGGGTGTTCGAAGAACTCGGTCCCACCTTTATCAAGTTCGGACAACTTCTCTCTTTTCGACCGGATATCATCCCCCAGGAATTTGTGGATGAGTTCAAGAAACTCCAGGACAGGCTTCCCCCTATCCCTTTTACAATTATTCAGAAGGTCATTGAAAAGGAATTGTGCTGTCCTTCGGCAGAGGTCTTTACCGAGATTCAGGAGATCCCGAAAGCGACCGCATCCATCGCCCAGGTCCACGAGGCCACATTAAAGGATGGCACTCCGGTGATGATCAAAGTCCAAAGGCCGAAGATCGAACAGCAGATCGATACGGACATCAGTATCCTTTTCCATATTGCCCACCTCCTGGAAAAATACATGCCTGAAAGCCGGATCTATGATCCTGTAGGTCTGATCGAGCAATTTTCAAAATCCATTCACAAGGAACTGGATTTTACATTAGAGGCCAGTTATACCCAAAAATTTCGTACCCTTTTCGAGGGCGATCCCACGGTTGTCATTCCCAAGGTTTATTGGGAAATGACATCAAAAAGGGCCCTGATCCTGCAGCAGATATTCGGGATAAGCATCAATGACATGACACAGATCGAAGCCAAAGGGTGGGACAGAAAACTGCTTGCACGCAATGGTTGTCAGGTCTTTCTCAAACAATTCCTCGAATTCGGTATCTTCCATGCGGACCCTCATCCCGGCAATCTTCTGGTTGTGGATGACGGTGTGATCGGTCTTCTGGATTTCGGGATCGTGGGAAGGCTGGATGAACAGCTCATGGAAAGCTGCGCCCAGATATTTTTTGCCTATATGTCCAAGGATTACGATCGTCTAATTGAGGAGTATATCAATCTGGGTTTCCTCACCGACCACACTGACCTGAAAGCCTTTAAGAGTGATTTCATCGACCTGACGGAGATGTATTATGACCGTCCCCTTAAGCATATTTCCGTTAGCGAGGTATTCAACAATACACTGGATATGGCCTTAAAGCATAACATGCATGTCCCGGATAATCTTATGCTTCTGGGAAAGACCCTCCTTTTTATTGAAGGGGTCGGTAGACAACTGGACTCGGATATCAACCTCATGGAAATATCCAGACCCTATGCGGAAAGGCTCATTAAGAGAAGGCTTCAGCCCAAACGCATCCTGAGAGACCTGATCAAGAATGTATCCAACCTCTCCAAGATTATGAAATTCCTCCCGAGTCAGGTCAACACCCTGATTAAGAAGCTCATCAAAGGTGAGTTAAAGATCGAATTTGAGCATGTAGGGCTGGACAGCCTCATTCGGGAAATCGATCGATCCAGCAATCGGATCGCATTCGGCCTGATCATCTCATCCATCATCGTGGGGTCATCGATCGTCATGTCCCTTCAAACCGGACCCATCATTTACGGCTACCCTGTAATTGGTGTGATCGGCTTTGTCTCTGCCGGTGTCATGGGGCTGGGGCTGGTCATCTCCATCCTGAGATCGGGGAAATTCTAAAAAAGGCAAGACTATCTGCAGAATTTATATCAATCCATGTTGATCAATATGAAGGAGAGTGAATAGATCACCTTCTTTACCATCCGCAAAATATTCACCAATACTTCTGTTGATAAAATTGTTATTCCTTGCCATATCCTCTTTTGTAAGAAGTAGTTTCAGCGAAAATGATGACAAAAATGAGGATTCATAGTAAAATATATTATAAGATTTTTTAATTTTTCCTCCTTCAGACGATTATCAGAGAGTACCATTCGACCCAAAGATTTACACTTCGCGTTGAAAAAATCTCAAATTGAGAATGCTATATCGCTTATCTCTATAATTTCGCTTCCAATTTCGGATTCCACCTGTAATGGTTTCCACTATACTTTACTTTTAATCATAACACATGAAAGGGGGTATATTTAAGTGAGAAAATCATCGAGGTTCCATAACCTTTTTTTGATCATCATAGCAGTAACGATGCTTTTATGCCTGACAGGAGTTGCCCGGGCTTTTCATGATATTTGGCATCCAGATGTTTTAACCTCCCAGCCGTTAATTGTGCCCACTATAAATTCCAGCACAGGGGATATACTCATAGACAATTTTGAGTATTGGGACAGTCCATATAACCATGGCTGGCGCCAGATAGAGCCCTCTTACCCTGTGTATGGATTTGGGTTGGGTTATGCCACCATATTTAACACAGTCCTGGATCTTCAGGAAGGGAGCCGTGTTCTGGATGTTTACCGTTCTTCCTCCATTTTCTTGCTGGGCACCCCCTACGAGAAACATGGGATTCTTTACAACCTCTTTACACCACCTGCTCAGGGTGAAACCTCAGTGACGGATTATATAGATCTTTCCAAAAATCCGGTGGTTAGCTTCAAAATAAGGGCGCCACTGGGTATTGAGCCTTGGGACATCTTTGAGGTCGATGTCATCGGACTGACTGAAGCTGGTCATAATATCACGGTGCGGATCAGGCCGATTCAACCCTCTGCCGGAGCGTACTCGAGCGATGTCAGTACTTCTGACGGCATGTATGCCCTTGTGTCAAATGTAACCAATTTCGTTGATGGTTCATCCATTGAAGTGACTGTAAACATCGGCCGCGGGTTCCTGGATGGTTCATGGCATGTTATCTGGATTGATCTGACTGACGTGGTTAAGACATCTGTGGATGGTTTTGGAGATATCAGTACCATTGACAGACCGGACTGGTATATGACCCAGGCCGATGTTGTTTTTGTCAGTGGCCAGATTTTCCGTCTGGACGATATTTCCTTCAGGTCCGCAGAGACTCACGAGCTTCTGGATCACCTGGACTATCCCGACCTTTTTGAGTTGGGCCCCTTATATGCGCAAATATTCGAACCATACCGATATTTATTCATTTCGGATTACTCCGGGGTAGGTCATCCAGGCACCAGTGTAACAGAAGATCGAATTATCGATTTAATGCTCGATCTGGACAATTTCACTACGGATCCCAATCTTATCATTGACACATGGCTTCAGGACAGCAATGTGGGGGGTGTCATCCAGATGGACCCCAACTATCTTGATCCCAATCATTCCAGCTATGGTAATCCGGAACCATACTATTCCAACCTTTTGGGCAGAGATTTTGTCATTGATATCAACCTGCCGGTTTTCTCTGATCCCAATGTGAGGATTGGCGGTTCACTGGGAGAAGATGCAAGGAAATCGGGCACCCTGGGCTGGAATGCCACGATTGGCGGGTATGGTGCAAACGGGATACAGTCCTTCATTCTGGAGCCGCTTCCTGTAAATCCATATGATGGTATGCCCACCTATCTGCCGGCCTACTACGTCGCCCTGGAGGCAGTCCAGGTATTTGGAAAGCCTTACTTCCCACCGCAAGTTGTTTTCATTTTGGAAAGTGCACTTTGGAATTCCGGGGTTGTATTCTGGCCCAATATTGCAGCACTGGATTATACACCCCAGTATTTTGAAGACCTGATCGTGACTATCGAGGTAACCAACGGAGTCCATTCCGATGTGAGGACTTTCCCCATATCCGTTGTCAATTATCCGGTGGAGAACTATCCGCCCGTGCTTCAGTTGGATATTGATGATCAGATCTTCTATGTCGGAGAAACTCATGAATACATTATGGTTTTCATCGATCCTGACTGTTTCATCTTCTCATTGGCCCAGTTCCTGGGCAGGGAACCTGCAACAACCCATGTACCGGGCTTTCCACTTTCTGCAAACTTCAGGACCGATATGGACAGCCTCACATGGAATATTACCATTAATGGTCTGCCCTCCTACCAATACGGTCCCTGGATAGAACAGATCATTAATCCGTGCAATGGTGTGATCACATGGATCCCAAAATTCGAGGGGGCTTATGATGCGGCGGTGACCTGTTCGGATGCTCGGGGGGGCACAGGATTCGGTGAAATCACCATCTTTGCGGTCAATAGAGGCACATGGCTGAACCATCCGCCCATCATTCTTGGAGGGCCCACCCAACCGGTGGTCATTAGGGCGGGAGAGGAGTTCAATCTCCATGCCCCGAATTTCGCGGTAGAAGATCCTGATGGTGATCAGATCTATGCATCCTGCAATATCGGTTCCTGTGGCCGTTTGCCGGATGATTCCTTCCTCTGGTCGTTCCAGAGTAATTTTCCAGGTTCCTATCTCATTGAGATTATCTTTTACGACATCAGAGGAGGATATGCGATCATGGAATTCTTTCTGGAAGTGAAACCCTGGTGGTCTTATTGATAGGGATCAAACCGGGTAGTAATAAGGGATATCCCATAATCCTTTTTATGGGGTATCCCTTTGCCATTGCTGGGTATCAGGATGAGCCAAGGCAAAAGGAATCTGTAACCTTTAAGAGACCTCTCGTTTCTTATCCGATCCTTCAATATGACCGTCCACACTATCTACCGTAGGCTTGCCTGCAAGGGCGGTCAGGATTTGACTGCTGACCGGGGGGCATCCCGGGATAAAGAGACCTCTGGACTTGTGTGAGGCAGTGCAGTTGCCGATGCACAGGGTGCCCTCCGGCACCTTTCCGTGCCCCCTGCCGATAGCAATGCATATATTCGTATCCGGGGGGAAGTAATCGAAGAGGCGGTCCCCATAATGTTTCAGAAACAAGAGGAGTGTTGACTGGCATGCGCTGCATGAATTCCGGTCCAAAATCCTGATATTGGGGAATTCGATGGAAAGATGCGCCGGTGGTGGAGAAAACGGGGAAACCCAATCCTGCCAGTTTCCTGGTGTGACCTCAATCTCTTCAGGATCGATGATGCCGTAACCACGCCCTGCGCCAATCTGCAGATGGGGGATCTTTTCAGCCTGCGTGCCCATCAGCCGGCAGGCTATGGCATCCGCTGCAAAGGCGTCAGTGCTCACAACGACCACACCGAGTGGTTTGGGTTGTCCTGCACTCGGGCCAAGGCCTTCCATACCCACAATGCCGTCGATGATGGCCAGATGCGGACGAAGCACCGAAGACATATCCGCGATGGCAATATCGATCGGCTTTTCATCGCAGCCTTCGATCGGAGGCAGCATATGCAGCTCTACCTTGCTGCGCCGCCAGAGACAGCCTTTCATGTTCTTGACTGACAATGTCACCCCGGTATGCATATGCATCTTCATGACAGGAACGGACACCACAATATCGTATTCGAGCACCTCAGCACACACCTTGAGGGAATTGATTGCCCGTCCGTCCGGGATCGGGACCTCCACAAAGGGCCGGATATCCAGGTCGATGGCAAGACATTTGCGGTCTTGAGCAATCGATGTAACGCCCATGGCATCAAAGGAATCCGACGTTTTGACCCCTACAATGGGACTTTCTCCGACAGCCACATCCGCCCCGGCCTCGATGAAGGCATCCATTGCCGCAGCGATCACCTGCGGATGGGTGGTAATCCCCGAGCCAGGGGCAGTCACCCTTCCAGCATTGGGCTTGAGCAGGACCCTTTTCCCCCGGGCAGGAGAAAGATCGATATGTCCAAGAGCAGCCCGGGTAGTGGAGTAAGGATCCTGCCCGGCGGCTACATACACCTTGGGATGCTCTGGCTTATGCAGGAATGGGCTATCAGTGAGGCGGACCGATGTCATTGATTGTCCCTTTTCCATTCAAAGCCCACGATAATTGGCAGGTGATCAAAGGATATGATATGAGAAAGCGAATCATCGGGATTCGCTTCATGGATTTGGACACCCTTACCACTTAGCCCACATATCCAGGTTCTGTTTGGCGGTTTGATAATCGATCCCCAGATATTTGGCATACTCTCTCAAAAAGCCTATTGCATAAGCGCGTCCCGGCAACTTTCTGTATTCTCCGTCTTCAAGAGCGGAAAGCATATAGATCCTTATATTGGTGGACTCAGCAATATCTTTGAGAGAAATACCTTTCTTTTCCCTCACCCTCTTTAGAAAGTCCTGGCTGAGAGGATCTATGCTCGCGGTGTCCTTTGCGGTCTTTTCCTTTTTGTCACTTCTCTTTCTAGACTTTTTTGAAATAAATTTTTCCGAGGCTGCTTCCTCTTGCTCTTCCAAAGTTTGAAGCCCCAGAGACTGATCATAATTATATCTTTTTTCTTCATCAATCAAGATTCGATATGCATCCTCAATCCTGGCCATCATATCCTCCCTTTCATCTTCTGATAAGATGGAATAAACGGCCAGGGAATCTGCTTCGTATGTTTTCCGGAGTCTGCTGAAGGATTGCTGTATCTCTGATTTCGTCGCAGTGGGTTTCAGATCCAAAATTTCATAATGGTTCAGTTGTGTTACCCTTTTCATGTCTAAGAGTCTCCCCCCTTTTGGAGCCGACAGGGTGTTCAGTCTCCTCTAAAAACCTGTTTACTAAATTTCTAATACATATGGCTGCCCCACAGTTTGGAAATTCCGTGAACAGGGGCAACCGTTTTGTTGAAGCCATCTTCAATCGCTCATCATAGCTGACATAACCAATATAATTCAAATTCACACCCAGAAACTTTCGCACCACATCCTTGATGGATTCTCCAAGGGATATGTCATTTTCCGTGCGAACCTGGTTCATGATCAGCTTCGGATTGAAGCTCATAATCTCCTTGACCATCTTCTCAGCAGTCATGGGTTCCACTTCATATACCCTTTCAACCAATTCATAAACGGTCTTTATACCGTTTCTGGGATACATGGATTGCTCAATCAAACCGCGGACAGGCTGTCTATTGAATCTCCGGATCAGCTTCCGGTGAACTGCAGACCTGATGAAACGGTATGCATTCTCGATGGCTGCAGGCTCAGGGATCGAAACCAAAAAACCACTGTTGGATACCAGAAAAAAATCCAGCATGGTGTACGCGGTTCCCGCACCCAGATCGATGATGACGTAATCGAAGGGAAGTTCCCTGATATGCCGGATGAACCGCTCCTTCTGCATGAAGCTTGTATTGGCAAGCCCAAGCACATCATTGGTATCGCTGATCAATTTCAGGTTCTCATAAGCGGTGTCCACCATCACCTGATCAAGCCGGCATTCTCTATTCAGAAGGAAGTCGGCCAGACTTACATCCGGAGGCCTTAATCCCAGATATGTATGGAGATTACCGCCTCCCAGGTCCGCGTCGATAATGACGGCCCTCCTGCCACGCTTGGCTAACTGAACAGCAATATTGGTGGCAATGATACTCTTTCCTGTCCCTCCCTTTCCTCCGCCAACGGCCCAAAGATTCTGTTCAATATACTCTGTCATCATTACCACTCTCTTGGTTTGGCAAGGATTTCTCTGACCTGAAGCTCGAGAAATCTCTTTGAAACGGCTGATCGGATAATACACACGGTATCCGCCCCATATGCTGTGCCACCCACAGATAATACATCCTTCCCTTCAGGGATGAGACCTGCGTCGCACGCCTCCATGACGATTTCACAGCATACCTTCATCCCCTGCCCCAGCCTTCTGAGTGTCTGTGCCATAATGATGGTCGGATATGCACCCGAATGCTGTTTTGCTAAAGCAGTTTCCAGCGAATGGGTCAATATGGTAGCTGTTAATATCTTTCCTCCCAGGGATTCGATCTCCTTCCTGTTTTCCGGCATCAACTCCAGTGTTCCCCTCTCTTTGAAACCTGAGGAATGTGTGACCACTACCAGATTGAGTCCTGAAGATTCGGATAAGGCACGGCAAAATTGGATACCCACACTTCCGGTAGTTGAGGCCACGACAAGATCATGAATATCGGAGCCAAGAACATTTCGACAAATTTCAACACATCTTGGGGTATTCGGAGGGCCAGGTTGATCGAAGTACTCCACTTCACGGATCATAGTTTTTCCCTTTGAGATTTAATTTTATCTATGAATCTCTGTGAAAGGTTTAAATATTCCTGTATGATTCTTTCAACCTACTGTCATGTCAACGATACACTGTCATTTCGAGGAGCCGAAGAAGATTCCTCGTTTCACTCGGAACAGGCTCTGAAATCTTAAGATTTCTTTATTGACGCGATACTACTATATAATTCGGATAAAAAATGATCACTCATTATATCAAGTCAATGACCACCCATAAAAGGGGTGGTTTGTTTTGCACCCTTAAAGGGTGCTTTATGCCCTGATCATTGCGATAAGGCCGAAGGCCGACGCGGCAATCTCTCCCGATCTCATTGCGAGGCATGAAATGCCGCGAAAATCTGAGATTGCCTCGGGCTGACGCCCTCGCAATGACAATTTTGGTAATCTGTAAAATCCACAGGATATTGAATATGTTATTATCAAATATGATATCTTTCTAAAAATTTTCAGAATATAGATCAATTGTATGCTCCTGAACCTGAACTGTCAAACGGACCCAGGGGATCTTTTCCAATTATCTCTCCATCTCCGACTGAGACATCATTTATATAGGTAAACGGTCTGATAACGCAACCCTTTCCAATGACCGATTTCCCCTCGATCACCACACAGGGATAAATGGTTGTATCCCTTCCGATACTCACATCAGAATCGATATAAGTGGCATTGGGATCGATAATGGTTACACCCTCCAGCATGAGTGTTTCAAGCTTTCTCCTACGGATGAGTTCGGTGGCCTGTGCCAGTTCTATCCGGCTATTCACCCCGCAAATCTCTGTGGCATCATGGAGAATATGATTGGAGATCCTGAGGCCCGCTTTCCTTGCCAAGGCGATACAATCGGTCAGATAATATTCACCCTGTTGATTCTCATTTCCAATATTACGTAAAAGATCAAATAGTATCCGAGATTTGAAACAATAAATGCCGGTATTGATCTCCTTGATTGCTCTTTCTTCAGGTGAGGCATCCCTTTCCTCAACGATCCCCAGCACCCTTTTCCCCTTATCCCTCAAGATCCGGCCATACCCTGTGGGATGCTCCAAACAGGCCGTCAATAATGTCAGGTCCGCCCCCTCATCCACATGCTTTCGGCAGATATCCTGCAGCGTTTCCTCACGGATCAGTGGTGTATCACCGCATGTAATAAGACAATCCCCATCAAAATTCTCCAGAAAGGTGGAGGTTTGAAGCACTGCATGGGCCGTGCCCAGCCTCTTTTTCTGAGTCACAAACTCGACATCTGCGTCCCCGAAAACATCCACTACCATTTCCTTTTTGAAACCAATAACCACCAGCAACCTTTTGATCCCGCTCCCTGTGATGGCATTGATCACATAATCCACCATCGGACGTCCCAGGATAGGGTGAAGCACTTTGGGTATATCGGACTTCATTCGGGTGCTGTCCCCTGCGGCCAGAACAATCCCCACAAAATCTTTATTTTTCAATCCGTGTCTATCTCCTGTGTTTTAATTTCTCCAACGAATCCCCGTAAGGGGGATACATCACACCATGCTCGGTAATGATGGCGCTCACCAGATTTGCAGGGGTTACATCAAATGCGGGATTAAAGACATGAACCCCCTCCGGTGCGATTCTGCAGCCGTGCAAGTGCGTCACTTCCTCCGGATCCCTCTCTTCGATGGGGATATCATCCCCTGAAGCCATTTCAAAGTCAATGGTGGAAAGGGGTGCTGCCACATAGAACGGAATCTCATGGGCCTTTGCCATCACTGCGAGCGCATAGGTCCCTATCTTGTTGGCCACATCCCCTTTACTTGTGATACGGTCAGCCCCAACCACGACCAGATCCACCAGGTGTCTTCGCATGCAATCCCCGGCCATATTGTCCGTAATCAGGGTGGATGGGATACCATCCTGAAGGAGTTCCCATGCCGTTAATCTGGCACCCTGAAGTTTCGGACGGGTTTCATCCATCAAAACCCGGATCTTTTTCCCGGCCTCCCATGCAGCCCGGATGATCCCTAGTGCTGTGCCGTATCCTCCAGTGGCTAATGCCCCGGCATTGCAGTGAGTCAAAATCGTCTGTCCGGTCTTGACAAGCTTCTCACCATGCGACCCTATCAGGCGATTTGCCTGAATGTCCTCATGAAGGATTCGATCGGCCTCTGCCCTGAGCATTTCTTTGATCTTCGTGACAGAAGCATTGCCTGCATCAAGCAGAACCTGCTTCATCCGATTAACCGCCCAGGCCAGATTCACGGCTGTGGGCCTGGTATCGAGAAAATCCTGGCAGATCTTATCGATCTCACCATTAAATCTTTCAGGATCCGATGCAGAAACACCCTCTGCCCCTAAGGCCACTCCCATAGCCGCGGCAATCCCAATGGCAGGTGCCCCTCGAATCTTCATGGTTCGAATCGCGTCTGCCACCTCCTGATAACTCGTGCATTCAAGATAGGAAATTTC
>JBLIRM010000093.1:0-12663 GCA_049472295.1 bacterium
CGGGTGTTACTGTAGCGCTGCTCGATTCCGGAGTTGCTTACCGTAATGCCGCACCCTATGCACTGGCCCCGGACCTTGCAGGCACTTTGATCATACCTGGCTGGGATTTTGTGAATGGGGATGCGAATCCTGATGACGACTGCGGTCATGGAACGCACATGTGCGGTAGCATCGCCCAAACCACAAACAATTCTCTGGGTGTGGCAGGCGTGGCTTACGCTTGCACCATATTGGCAGTCAAGGTCATGCAAAGTAATGGAGATGTGGCTGTCGCGGATGAGGTTGACGGCATATATTATGCCGTCAATAATGGCGCCAAGATTATCAACCTGAGCCTGGGGGGGCCGGGGATCATCACTACGGAACAGGATGCCGTAGTATACGCCTATGGGCAGGGAGTGACCCTCTTCGGCTCTTCCGGGAATATCGGCTCAAGTGTGCCTGAATATCCGGCATCCTATGCAGAATGCATATCCGTAGGTGCAGTCCAGTATGACAGCACCAGGCCCGCCTATTCGAATTACGGTACAGAGCTTGATCTGGTGACACCTGGCGGGAACACCTCCCTGGATCAGAATCTGGATGGTCTCGCAGATGGAATCCTGCAGCAGACCCATGACGGCATCGATTTTACCGCTTTCGCTTATTATATGAAGGAAGGCACCTCCTCTGCCTGTGCATTGGCCTCGGGAGTGGCCGCCCTGGTATTGAGTAAGAGCACCACCATACTCAGCCCTCTTCAAGTGAAGAATATCCTGGAGAGCACGACGATTGATCTGGGAGTGGCCGGATGGGACCAGTATTACGGATGGGGAGAAATCAACGCCTATGCTGCAGTGTTCAGCACACCCTGAGCGACATCGACTGCCACTAAAGTCCGGTTACAACAATACGAAAACTGGCCTCTATGTCTGATGTTGAGGGATATTTGAAAGCAGATCTCTTAAAAGTGATCTCTCTGTTTGCTTTGCCGGATAATACTTATGATACAGGTCATAGGGCTTATAGCAATAAGACTTATAACAATAGGTTTTATACTCATTTGGCTTATACATATTCGGCTGATAGCCATTGATAAATAATCCTTAATTGATTATATTGGTATTATATATGCATTAATGACGTTTCATATGAATATCTGAGTTTGTTGATCTCCATACATAATTTTGACTCGTATCATTTCAACTATACTCTGTCATATAGAGGAGCCGAAGGCAACGAGAAATCTTAAGATTACTCGTTTCACTGGGAACAGGCTCTGAAATCCTAAGATTTCTCGCTTCCCCCACGCTTCGCTCGGGGCTTTGGCTCACCGAAATGACATTTTTTTAAATGACATTTCTTGACTGACACGGCACTAAGTTATCGGATTGGGATGAGTGCGATGCAATGAAGCATAGGTTAAGATGTCTATTGATCCTGATGGTCTTTCTCCTGCTGCTTACCTGGATGAGTGGTATAGCCATGGCGCAGATAGGGAATGGCTACCCATTTCGTTTGGACATTCCCGACACTTATAACTCGTCTTTGTGGATGCCTCAATGGAACACCCCCTTAAATTTTAGAGGTATGGCTGGGGCGCAGGCAGGGACCGAGTATCCATTCCTTTTTAGCTTTCCATACTCATATCAATCATCGTTGTGGATGGCTTATTGGAATACCACCTTGACCAGGATGGTGAATAGTCCTGCCGATTGGTCAAATAATTCGTATTATCGGCATTTGACTCCCTTAACCCGAAATGGCATCCCTCTCTTTTCCTATCCGTGGTCTTATTCTTATTCCACATCTTCCACTCCCCCTCAAAAAACGGAACCGGTTCAGCCTGTTTTTGAGAACCTGAGCCTTTTCAAGATGGGCACTCTCTATGCCCGGATCGATGAGCCCTACACCTATATTTTCGCGGCTGATTATGCCGGTTCGGAAATTAAGACCTTAGGAGAGGAAGGGAATATTGTGGAGTTATCTTCTATTTTCCATTTCATGCTCGACCCGGAAACATACTTCTTGTTCGGAGATCCCAATGATCCCGACGATGAGGTCTATCAATACTATGTGAATGATCTGGGTGCGGATCCAGATTTGTTCGGTGAAAATGATCCGAATCTGGCGGCCCTTTTCGGCAGGGAATCATTCAAGGTGGATTTCGATTTTCCCATCTTTGCCGATCCCAATCTAAGGTTCGGGGGTCATATGGCGGAAAGGATCATCGAACAGGGCACCCTTGGGTGGAAGGTCTCCGTTCAAGGAGCAGTTGAGGGTCATCCTATGGAGATCACTCCGCTTCCGACGGACCCCTATGATGGCATGCCCACCTACCTGCCGGCCAACTATGATGCGATTAATGTCGCCTTATTATATCAAAAGCCCTCTTTCCCACCTGGTGCAGTCATCGCTCTTGAAGCTGCGCTGTGGAACTCCGGCATCTCGGTCTGGCCGAATATAGCGGCCCTGGATTATACGCCACAACAATTTGGAGACCTGACAGTTACCGTTGAGGTGACCAACGGGGTCGATTCGGATTTCAGCACCTTCCCCATCAGCGTAGTCGATTACCCGGTGGAAAATCATGCCCCTGTGCCGCTTTCCGAGCGGGTGGAGTTGACATTCTATGTAGGAGAACCAGGTGTGCATCTTTTTCAATGCATAGATCCTGATTGTTTCATCTTCTCACAGGCTTACAACCTGTATGGAGAGATCCCCGAGGACACGCATATGACTTCGAACACACCCGGCATAACCCCCAGGGACGATATGTCCTCCCTGATGTGGGATTTGCACTGCAATGATCTGCCATCTTACCAGTATGGCCCCTGGGTCAACAACCTCATCAATCAAGATACAGGTATCATGTACTGGGTACCGCAGTTTGACGGGGAGTTTAATATGGTGGTGTCCTGTTCGGACAATCGTGGCGGCACAGCCCATATTGAAGCGGAAATCCTCTGTATACAAAAAGGAGGACCGGTCTGACCCCCTCCGCCCCGTATCTTGGGTGGTCCGACCCAGACTGTGATCATTGATGCGGGAGAGGTATTCGTCCTGCACGCCCCTGATGACTTCTCAGTGGAGTCCACGGACGGGGTTGAGATCTTCGCCTCTTGTGATATCGGCACCTGCGAAAAGGATGCGGAAGGCAACTTCATGTGGAGATTCCAGAGCGACACCCCGGGCTCCTATATGGTAGAGCTCATCTTCTACAATATCCGAGGCGGTTATGCGGTAATGGAATTCACCGTGGAGGTGAAACCATGATGGGGCTATCCTTCCCAGTTTCCACTATGAGGAGGGCAGAAGATTCCTCATTTCACTCGGAACAGGCTCAGAAATCTTTGATTCCTTGTTTTACTCGAAACAGGCTCTTGAATTTTAAGATTTCTCGCTTCCTCCAAGCTTCGCTCGGGGGCTTGGCCCACCGAAATGAGATTTTTGATATGACATTTCTTGGTTAACGAGGCACAAAGTTATCTGATTGAGATGGGTGCAATGCAATGAGGCAAATGAAGCATAGGTTAGGATGTCTATGTATCCTGATGGTCTTTCTCCTGCTGCTTGCCTGGATGAGGGGTACGGCCGGAGCGCAGATAGGGACCGAGTACCCATTTCGTTTGGACATTCCCGATTCCTATAACTCTTCTTTATGGATGCCTTTATGGAATACCCCCTTAACCTGGAAAGGTCCGACCGGTGCGCAAATAGGGATTGCATACCCATTTCGTTTGGATATCCCCAATTCTTATAACCCATCGTTATGGATGACTTTTTGGAATACCACCTTAACCCGGATCGTGAATAATCCTGCGGATCGGTCAAATAATTCCTATTATCCGCCTTTTAGTCCCGTAATCGGGAGTGGTATCCCCCTTTTGTACTATCCATGGTCTTATCTTTATTCTCCTTCCCCAAAAAAGACGAAACCGGTCCAGCCTGTTTTTGAGAACCTGAGCCTTTTCAAGATGGGTCCTCTCTATGCCCTGATTAATGAGCCTTACAGGTATCTTTTTATCGCTGATTATACATCGGAAGGTATGGAGGTGCTTGCCTTGGGTGGGGATATGATCTCGTGTTCCAGTATCTTTGATATCTTGCTCGATCCCATAGAATTTTTAATATATGCGAACCCCAATGACCCTAGTGATCCGGTGGTAAAATACTGGACGGATCTGGGGGCGGACCCAAACCTGTTTGGTGAAAACGACCCGAATATGGCTGCCCTTTTCGGTAGGGAATCATTCAAGGTTGATCTCAATCTGCCTGTCTTTGCCGATCCGAATCTAAGATTTGGAGGTCATCTGGCGGAAAGGCTCATCGAACAGGGCACCCTGCAGTGGAAGGTCTCCGTGCAAGGAGCGGTTGATGGTCAACCTCTGCAGATCGCTCCCCTTCCAACGGACCCCTATGACGGCATGCCCACCTATCTGCCGGCCAACCATAATGCGATTGAAGCGGCCCTGCTATATCAAAAGCCCTGCTTCCCACCCGGGGCAGTCATAGCACTTGAAGCTGCGCTGTGGAACTCCGGCATCTCTCTATGGCCGAATGTGGCGGCCCTGGATTATAAGCCGGAATGTTTTGAAGACCTGACGGTGACCGTCAAGGTGACCAACGGGGTCGATTCGGAAGCCAGCACCTTCCCCATGACTGCACTTGATCACCCGGCAGAAAATTATGCCCCTGTACCTGCATTTGATGAGGTCGAGCTGATCTTCTATAAAGGAGAAGAAAGTGAATATGTTTTTCAATTCATCGATCCGGATTGTTTCATCTTCTCACAGGCATACAATCTGTATGGAGAAATACCAACCGCCACGCATGTGCCTTGTAACACGCCAGGCATGGCACCCAGGGACGATATGTCCTGCTTGGTGTGGGATTTGCGTATCAACGGTCTGGCGGGCATTCATTTTCATCCATGGCTCGACAGCTACATCGATACCTATCAATACACTGGTGTCTTCTCCTGGACTCCTCAGTTTGTACGGAGTTATGATGTCGTCGTGACCTGTTCGGACAATCGTGGCGGCACAGCCAATATCGAAGTGGAAATACTCTGTAAATCCAGAGAACATACCCCAAATTATCCACCCGTCATCCTGAGCTCTCCGACAGGGCTTGTGAGAATGATTGCGGACGAGGAATTCGTACTGAGTGCCCCAGATTTATTAGTGGAAGACCCGGAAGGAGATGAGATTTACGCCTCCTGTAATATCGGTACCTGCGGAAAGGATCCGGAAGGCAACTTTTATTGGAAATTCCAGAGCAACTTCCCAGGCTCCTATATGATAGAGATCATCTTCAAGGATACCAAAGGCGGTTATGCGGTGATGGAATTCTTCCTGGATGTGAAGCCATGGTGGGTGGATACTTCTTAATTTCTACCATGAGGCTTATCTATAAGGATCATTAAAAAGAAGACGGATCCCAATATCTTCAAATTATTTTATAGACCTATTCTCAAGGAGTCCCTCCGGTCAACCTCCGCCAGAGGCTGATGAAGAATCTGAAAACAGGGTTCACCGTGCTGTTCTTTTTAATGGTATATGCCTTGGTGCTGTCATTAAAGGTGATAGTGTATTCACCGGCCCCTTCCTTCACAGGGATATCCTTCCCATTCTGATCTGCAATGCCGTCCAGATCATTATCCCCGAAATTCAATGACCAGTCGCCATGGATATCAAACTTAAACCGTTCACTGCTTGTGTCCGCAAAAGGCGCCACAATCTGCCACGTATGATCGTCAACCAGGTCCATGGCTGTTGTTTCCCAGAGATTGGATGTCCCTCTGAAATATACCTGGGGATACACCTTGCTGTCACTATTCAGATATCTTTCCTTTACAATGGAATATGAATCCCAGATGCTCCGGTCATGCAGGGACCTGACCAGTTTTACATACTCTGCGTGAGCCCATGCCAGGGGTGTTGCACTGTTGGTCCCCTCCCCTTTTATGAATCCCTGGCTGTTTACACCAATGCCGTCCCAGACCTGTTCAGGGATCATGAGCCCTTCATTTGCAAAGCATTCCATGGCCCTTACATAAGTATCCCTGAGCCCGTCCATATCCTGTTGTGTTAAATTATTCCCCTTTTCGGACCTAAGCCTCTCAAGCTCGTAATGGCCGCGCTCTCCTGTAAAAAATGGCCATACCCTTCCTCTGTTATTGGAATTGGCGCCTGTAAAATTTGCCCCGTTATCGGTCCTCTCGCCATATCCGTCGCACCCATAGCGTCTCCAGCCCGGATATGTCTTATTATCAAATGAAAAGTTGTATCTGACCCGATACTTGTCATTTATGCCGGTATCGTCCAATTTCTCGATGGAGTCATCAATGGAGGCATGTTTTGCCCCTCTGACGCCATAACGAACCAGCTCAAGAAAACCTGCATCCAATATTGCGTTTTCATTCTCGTCATTCAAGGCACCGTTGTAATCCTTGATCAGGCTCCCGTTATTCGGGTTCTCATCAGGGGTGATCCTCAAAAAGTATTGTCCGTCCCCATATCTTCCGTTTGCTGTAAACATCTGACCTTCAATCTTCCCTTCATATTCATCTGCCTTTGCCAGATAATCGGATGCATCAGCGGTTTCACCCGCATGTTCCGCCATATCTGCCGCACAAACCAATCCGGATATGGTTGCTGCAACCGTGGAGGGTGAGTAACCCTCCTGTTCTTCCCAGCGCTCCTGCTGTGTCTTTGGCGGGGTAATCTGTCTCTTGTTCCAGTCAATGTCAACATAACCGCCGTTTTTCAGGAAATTTGCCGCAGGCTTAAGCATTTTGTAGTACCATGTCTTCACCTCATTATCACTCAGAACCCCTGCCTTCCATAACTTCCATCCAAGCATTATCGGCATGGCTGTCTGATCCAGTTGTACGCCGACCCATTCGAGTGTGCCGTCCACATGGGTTTTCTGTAAAAACCACCCTCCGGCGCCGTTATTTTTGGGTGTTGTCCCCTTAACCTGTATCTTTTCGAGATACTTGAATGAAACGAGAGGCGTCTCGTTGTCCCCCAAGGCAAGGAGCGCGCTTGCACACTGATAGAAATCCCTTGGCCACACAGCACGATAACCTGTGGCACTATCCTTGGCTGATATGGTATCCCCCCAGGGAATAGAGAGGGAGGCGATTAATGCACCGGCAAACTGCTTATCCTCCTGTGCCTTGAGAACCATAGCGCTCGCATAGAGTTCCTTTCCATTGTCCCCTGTATAGTCTATAAGGGAAGGTAATGCTGAAAGGCCAGACAGATAATCCTCCCATCCAATGGCGCCACCTTCGCCATTATATTTTCTGAGCAGAGAATCGTACCCCTCGCTCAAAGAGGCGTCCGCCTCCTGCCTGGCATTATCCATGGAATTTCCGAATCCTACGACAATATCAAAGGTACTCTCCTGATTATTGATTGTCCCGATCCGGGCCATCATAGCGACATTACCCCCGCCACCATAATTTGCTGTTGTATAGTCCCAATCCATAATATAATTATCATTCAGATCGCTCCATCCATCAGAGGAACCTACAAAGCCTGCGGAAGTCCTGGAAAAATTCGCACTGCATTTTAAGCAGAGCCATGTATTTCCTTCAGAGGCAAAAAGGGCATCAATGCTGGCAGATGCATTGTCCTTGTTTCCCGTATTATCCATGTGAGGATTGATTAGGATGTATGGTGTAATGTTATTTTCAAAAGCCGTAAACTTTACCCTCATGAAGAGCACTTGCCTGTCCGGGTCTGTAAAAATATGTTTTTCTATTTTGTATTTATTGTTTTTTGCGGTGTTTATTACCCGATAAGCAAGGGAAAGCGGCCTTCCTTCACTATCTGTATGCAGGTATTCAATCTTTGAATTCGTATCATTCTTTTCCTCATGAAAAAAACCAGGGCCCACAATCAGGAATTGCAGATCCTTTATCTGAGCCTTATCTATCCTTGGATAGGCTGTCTCTGTGACAATCCCCTTTGCGATTGTAAACCATACCCTGGATATTTCTCCCGTCTCGCCGGAATCACTGTATCCCCCTTGGTAATACCTTTCATAGGAACTCCCGATCCCTGTCTTCCCTGCATAATTCCAAATAGGGTCTGCACCAGGTCCGCCAGGCGCATTTGCGGCAAAGATGCTCCCGGCACCCCAAAAAAGCAAGGATAAAATAGCAAGGCATAAACGGAAATAACCCCTCTTCTTCATGATCCTACCCCCCATTCTGTTTAGGTTGTGGGTTTTACAGCCCTTCCCTGTTTGGTAAATATCTAAATGTAGAAATTAAGTAAGTAGAAATCCGGAATTAATTGCCTGTTTTGGCATTTAAGATTTTTGTTTATTTGGCCATATAGGGTTGTACATATGCCGAAGTGAAGAGATTGAATGAAATACCGGATTGAGTGTATTTACTGTCAGGCACCTTCGGGCCTCTAACGTTTCCCGCATTTAAGAGGACCATAATCAGTACAAGGGAAACTATGTCCTTCTCTAAAATCTTTATCCGACTCTTTTTATTTTTATGATTAATTTAAATTATGCGTGCTCAACAAAGTAATCTATAGAATAATTTTTTTCCAAAGTCAAATTCTATTTATTATTAAAAAATAATATCTTAGATAAAATAACAATATATATAAAAGGAGCCTTTTTTACTTAAAAAAGTACGTTAAAGCATTCTTATTTTTCAAAACCAATATTGGCAACTATGAGTACAAGATATATGATCCGAAAGGAAAGTACCGAGGAAATGACCTTTCTTCATAGAAACTGAGAATTATTTCCTAATAAAAGGCCCGACTGGAGGACCTGTCTCATCCAGCCGGGCCTTTCAAAACAGAGAATCATTCCGATCAACCTGCAGGGGCTCCACCAAAACCAGCGCCCGGTGCACCGCCATAACTGCCGCCACCCATACTGCCTCCGCCTCCGAAACCGCCGCTAACGCCACCGCTTGAACCGCTGAAGCCGCCTCCTCCGCCACCCCAGCCAACATTCGTGCCGCCGTATGTATTTCCGGCACCACTGACAAAGCCACCGCCTATGGTGCTTGTGCCGCCACTGCTCCAGGCCCCGGTGCCGCCGGACAGTCCCATGCCCGCAGCAGAGGTCGTTCCAAAAACACCGGCAGTACCGCTCCAGCCACCGAATGCAGAGGTGGATATACCTGTATCAGAGACTGCATCCGCGGCAAAGGCACGAAATCCGCTTAACACGCTTGTTTGAGCGGGAAGGATACCATACCCCACTGTCTCGTATAACCCCTCATATCCGGCAACCGGGATGCCGGCCAGAGTGTATACCTCGGCCTCATAACTGCTGGACCCCGCTGGAAAGAACCAGTTGGAACCGCCATAACTATCCGGATTATAGTAGCTGGCAGCAGCGATAAATGGCATGCCCTGCTCTGTAAACATATAAACATTGCCTAAGGCCCTATCCATGGCTGCGGTAAAAGGAGCGTAGGCGGCCAGGGCCAGTTGTCCGGCCACATCGGGGTGCAGTCCGGTCATATGAAAGGCGGTGGGAATCCCGAAGGCCTCATGCTGGGCACTGATTCCAAATGTTGCGGTTGGGATGAGACCAAAGGGGCCTGGTACTGCGCCTGTGTCAAAAGCGGTGCTTATTTGTGTTCCATAGTAGGTCCAGGGAAGCAGAAGTTCTCCTCTCACACTTGAAGCACCCCCGAATGGTGATGAGGCAAAGGTCTGACCCGAAGTAAAACCGCCGATGGGAGTCATATAATCAATGGAGATTCCACTGACTTGGGGAAAACCAAGGTAGGCAGTGGAATATAACGATGGCATCAGGCCGTAATAATATCCGAAACCAGGGTAACCATAGAAGTAAGACCCAGTCCGGTAGGTATTGGGATCATTGAATGGTGATTGAGCAAATACAGGGATGCTCAGAAGAAACATCATTGCAAGACCTACAATAAAAACAAAATTTAAAACACTCCAAAACCTCATACGGTTCATCATCTTACCCTCCCCTTTTTCGCAAGGGGGGCTAATCATAATCTTTCATAGCCTCCTAATATCGTTTCTCTGAGCACGAAAAGCGATAAATCGGTTAAAGGCTTTAGATCCAAAGTCAATCAATTAGTTTCAGCCCCCCATTCTTTATTAGAGATGTTAAAAAAAGAATATCATAATTAAATCTAATACCTTTTCTCCCTTTAGTCAGAAAATATTTTGATCACTTTTTCAGCGTATGTCATCTATCCTGGTTAGATGGATTTTAACAGGTTGGGTTAAATTTGACACCTTTATGAGAGGGAGTGGCTTTTACAGAAGAGAGTATAGTGAGGCCGAGGCATTGCAGTTTTGCCGACTGGAATATTTGCAATGATTCACTTATGTGGATTTCATAAGAAGAGGCTGGTGATCTGCCCCACTCTCTGTGCCAATTTTAAAATTCTTCAATGAGCCATTCCAAAGTGCTCCGAGATTAATATAAATCTGGGCGGAATGGAATTATTCTATGAGCGCGAATCAACCTCGCTCTCATCTTCATCGTTCTCCTCTTTTGGGAGGTCAATGACAATGCGGGCGGTTGGTGTTGTTAAGATGGCTCTTGCCTTGCCCCGTTCCTTGATCTGAATGAACGCCGGACCTTCATCGACGGTTATTTTTTCCCCGTCTTTTTCGTATTCAAATGTCTCTTCCACTACAAGAGATCCGGTCAGATCGATCCCATCGTTTCTGTATTTGCCATTTCCTATACAACCTTTGAGAACAATATCCTGGCCGGAGTCAATATTTACATCCAAATCAACAACTATGTTGGAAAAATCGACCTTGGATAACTCACTACCTTTAACCGTAACCGTGAGATCGCTTCCCTGGAATAAAAGCAGTTTTATTGGACCCGAGGTATAAGTGAAATCGTTTACGAGGGAGAGTGTGGAATCGAAGTCCACGGAGTCATTCTCATATTTTCCATCTAAGGAACCTTTTAACTTCAGCATATGGCCGCCTCCTATAGAGATATCCACATCTGCCTGCACTACTGAAAAATCGGCACTCTTGAACTCGTTTGATTCCACTTTTACCCGAAGCGAGCCTCCCTTTTCCAGTCTCACAGTGATTTGAGGCATGGAGTATATGAAGGGCTCAACAAGCTGCAGAGTGGCGTCAATGTCAAACCCTCTTTCCGGTTTATATGTGCCATCCTTTACTGCACCTTTCAACTTCAGGGGTCCTGATTCTGTATCGATATTCACATCCACATCCACTTCCAAGCCTGCAAGGCTGGCCTTTTTAAACTCGCTATTCTTTATCTTAACATCGAGGCTCCCTGAATTCAGGCTAACTGTGAGGTCATCCCTTTTATATGAGAAAGACTCTTTAAGCGCCAGGGAACCATTCAGATCT
This sequence comes from bacterium, assembly GCA_049472295.1. Classification (GTDB taxonomy): domain Bacteria; phylum SZUA-182; class SZUA-182; order DTGQ01; family JAFGSM01; genus JBLIRM01. Next base: position 11,361 of record JBLIRM010000093.1, read on the forward strand.
ATTTTGCCGTCCTGGTAACGTCCATTAGTCAATGATCCCTCAAGCTTGAGCGTCGGATCACCTATGTCTGTTTCAACACTGACATCAACACTGACATCAATATTGGACAATTCTGAAAATGAGAACTGATTATCCCTAAAAGTGATATACAAATGGCATTCCGGCATAAGGGTCACTATCCCTCCCAGGAACTCCAAATCGATGGATTGGTTTGCATTGAGGAATGCATTGCCATTCAATACACCGTTCTTTATCCGCCCTGATATGAATACACCTTCTAAAGGCAATAAGGTCTGATCCATGAATAGTACTAATTCAAATTTGACCCAAGAGAGGTCTTTTACGTTCAACTCGTCCGGATTTACAAGAAGGGTAAGCTCCCCGTTTTCAAGATCGAAAGTTACATAATCCTGGCCTGAGCCTGGGTCCAAACCAGGGAACTCCGAGAGCGAGTTAGTCAGGGCCAAATGAAAAATGGTTGAAGGGCCATGGCATTTGCCTGCCATAAATATCCTCTATATGACAAAATCTGCCGGTCGCAGCTTCATATGGGCATCAAGACCCATGTTCGTCCATTAGGGCTAAGAATCGCCCATCAGGTCGAATATGTTAAAGATATTTCTTCTCTGGCAGTAGTGGATTAATATATATTTTTCAATAAATTATATTTATTTTAATGGGTTGGCATGATATTTGATTAAACGATAATCAGACACATATTCGTCCATTAGGATTAGAGTTGTTCATAGGGTCGAATATGGTAAAGATGTTTCTTCTCTGGGAGTAATAGATTACTACATATTTTTCAATAAATTATATTAATCTCAATAGCTTGTTATTATGTTTGATCTAATTATTTGAACCAATCATAAGGAATGAATAGATAGTCCAAAAACTTAAACCTATCCTTGGATAGATGTAGATGAGGTCAAAGAATAATGTACACTAAACTTATTACTAAATCTTTGTTATTTTCCGCGCTTATCTTCATTATAGTTTTTACTTTCGTAAGTCCTTCTCACGCACAATATATAACATCACCATATGGTCCGTATGGTGGATTTTATGGCGCTAATCCATATGGCAGCTTCGGTGGCGCTAATCCATATGGTGGCTTCGGTGGCACGTACGGTATGTATGGCTCTCCCTATGGCAACACACAGTTCGGTGGATTCTATGGCGCTAACCAATATGCCGGCTTTTATGGAGGCAACCAATATGGTGCCTTAGGTGGCATGTATGGAATGTATGGCTCTCCCTATGGCAACACACAGTTTGGTGGATTCTATGGCACTAACCAATA
>JBLIRM010000094.1:0-12610 GCA_049472295.1 bacterium
GGTATGAGGACCCATCTCTACAAGGCGGGTCAGGTGATCCATGGCCTTTCCGGGGGTGAAGCGCTCCTTTGCCTCACAGCAGAGAAGAATAGCGGGAAAAATCAGTCCGATGCTTCCCAATATGATCCATTTCTTGATGATCTCTCCCCCTCATATCGAGATAATGGGAAACAGGGCATTCCTCTTACAGATCCGGGTTTTAATCAGGGACATCAATTCCAACCGTAAAGAAAAATCCCTGCTGCAGTATCCTATTTGGTTAAGCGCCAGTCTTTCAGGTCATCCTTCATGTCGACCAGATAGCCCTTTCCATCCTCGACCTTGATCTCGACACCGGCGGACTTTCCCCACATCCAGTAGTTGGTCTGCCACTTGCCTGCCTTTGCATCATAGGTCCGGATGGATCGGGAGGCATCCTCGCCCATTTGGCTCAACATCTCCCGGGTGGTAAAATCCCTGTCCGCAGCAAGATTGGGGTCGTCCATATCAGCGTGATTGGGATCGAACGCCACATTACCCACAAGGTTTATACCTTTTGAGAGCCAAAGGGAGGTCTGCCCTGGAAAGTATTTGAAGTTGATCTGCGTTTCCTTACCCGAATAGAGCATGAAACCTTTTCCATTGGCAAGGTAAAAATTATTGCCGCTCACATCGGAACTCTGGGTGCCTTCCATCCTGGCCCTTCCGAAAGTGGTGCTCCGCCATGTCTGGTCACCGGGGGTATAGCTCTTGAGAGTCATGCTCATTCTGGAGTTCACCATGACAATATCCTTCAGGAAAGACATGGAGGTGTATCCCGTGACATAGGGTGGCAGTCGGGTGGGATATGCAATCAGATTCAGCCCCTTTTCCAATTTCAGGGTGCGTGCGTATTTCTTGTTCAACCATTGGTTCGGGTAGGTGAGGTCCACCCCGTTGATGTCCATTCCCGGCTCAATATCAATTAATGTCTTTGATATGGGACGATCTTGAGGACCAAATGCAATGATCTTATAATCCCCTTTGGCAAGGCCTTTCATCATATAATTGCCGTTTTCATCCGTTGCTGTAAATTGTTCGGGACTCGTTGACCATATATCCTTCTGATCGGACATGCGATACAGAAAGAGGTAGATATTGGCCATTGGCTCATATGTATCAATCCCGATCTTTCTGTTCACCTGGCCCTGCACACTCGTTGCACGAGCAGATTCAGGGAAGCTCATCGAAGGGACGGAAAAGGTTGTGCCTGACCCTATAGTAATATCATTGGGGTCCACCTCATTGGGATCACTCGTAAATCCACTCTGGGTGTAATATATGGCCAGATAATCCATGTTGGGATCTCTGTAAGCGAGGATATACTTCCCGGAGATGAGACCGGGCAGGTTGAAATTCGGGTCGGCTATAGTCGAAAATCCGGTGGCGGGTTTACCGTTCAGGACAAGATAGGCATAGATCTGCACCCCTGAAGCATCGGTCACACTGCCGGTGATCCTGCTGCTTTTTGACAAAGAGAAATCGATGGTAGGTGCCGGGTCCGGATCATTCAATTCGTAGATCCATGTTGTGGCCCCCTCGGGTGAATTGGTATCGGGATAATACATCGATGCATACCTGAAATAGGGATCATAGGCGGAGAAGATGTAGGTTCCCAAATACAGGGGTTTAATGGTAAATGCGCCGTTTTCGTCCGTGGTGGCCTTAACCACACTCTTCCAGGTGTCTTTACCGGCACCCTCCAACACCTCTTGCCTGGCATAGACCTCAATACCTGCGATGGCGTTTCCATCCAGATCCAGGACATGACCCGAGACCTCTCCGCCCATCTCAGTCAGGACAAAATCGATTCCGGAGATAAAGGGTTCAGTTGAGCTGATCTGCAGCGGGGCCGCTTGAGTGGGATCTACTGTCACCTGTGGGCTGTTATAATAATGGGGAATGAGTTTCCCACCCGTATCATGCACAGCCAGATGATAATTGGCATTGGACGGGACCATGATGGCATAATCAACGTCCGTGCTGCTCGGGTTGTTGGCATCATAAAATAAACGGTAAAGGGGATTAGAAATCTCGATCCCGGTATCCGCATCAAAGAGTCTCACAAAGAAAGCGCTCGCAGACATGGGGACCTGGTTGGGATCGATTCCTGTGCCCAGGGAAATATTCCCTGAGATGATCCCGCCTTCTTCAGTGCCGCTATCTTCGAGATGCATATCTTGAAGCCCCTTGATATTGGGATCGTTATCCAGGACCACAATGGGACTGGCATCATTTGCCAGCATGGTGGCGTCTTGATTGGGATCATAGAATTGCGGCATAAAACCGGAATCACCATCCTCCAGCATCCCGCTCACAAAGATGTTATATAATCCTTCTGGAAGTCCTGTGATGAAAAATCTTCCGTTAGAATCTGTCAGGCTGGCATATTGCGCGAGCAAACTTCCTTCGCTGTTGATGAAATAGTATCCTTGCAGCGGATTCCCTGCATTGACCTGATTGATAAAAACAGGCATATTGGCCACAGGTGCGTCCCCTGATGTGAGCACACGGCCTTGAAGCATTCCTCCCAAGGCCAGAACGACATCCTTATCTGAAGAGGTATCCCCAAAATCCAGTGTGATCCTTTCTGCAGTAATGTATGTGGGTTGATCGTCATAGTATTCACCAGGATAAAATCTCGTCGAGGCATCATATGCCCTGATGATATAATCCCCAGGGGGAAGACCGCACAAAGCGAATGGGCCTTCTCCTTCCCTCCAGTTCTGGCCCAACAGTACGAGATCCCCGTCACCTCCCGTGTTATAGGCATCGATGTATAAGGGAAGCTTCAAAAAGACATTGGGATCGGTGAGATCCAGGGTTACCTTGGCACTATTCCCCAACTCCATCTCAAAGCTGACATCACCTTCAATGCAGGCCCCGGCCTTGAGCGTCAGGTTTTTCGTGACAGTGGCTCCGGCCCCGGGAATGGTGATGGTCTGTGCATCACTGATCTTGTATACGCCATCGTAAAACATGGGGGTGGCAAATTTTTTGGGAGTATCGCTCGGAAACTCAGTGGCCACCAGGTAATACTCATGATCTTCGAATGGAAGCCCCTTCAGTTCATAATTTCCATCGGGGTCGAAATGAAAATGGTCATATCCGAAGTAGTATCGTTCCCAATCAAAAAAACCACTGCTTTCATTAGAATATATTAGATAATTGGGGTCATGGACATAATTCTGCATGAACTGTACCTGCTGATCCTTGTATGAGACCGCCTGGATATAGATAATGGAATTCGCCGCATGGTTATTGTCCACTTCGGGATCATTTATCACACCCGAGATCTTTCCGCCGGCTGTCAACACCAGTGTGCCGACACTAAAGGGATATGTGGTTTGACCGGTGACGGTATAGAGTTTGGGCTTACCTGACGAGTCCTTAAAAAATGCATCGATATAGCCGGTATCACCCAGATCGCTGGCTACGGCCTTTACATAATATTTACCACCGTTCTGAATGCCGCCCAATTTGAAATCGAAGTCATCATAGGTTTCATCAGTTATATCGAAACGATAAAATGGAAAGGGGACCTGGACCGGAACACCATCCTGATCTATCCAAAGCTCTATCCTCACACCATTGATCCTGGCGTCACTCCCAGTCCTGACTTTCCCGCTGATATAATAGCCGGACTGAGGCTGAATATTGCCAAAATCATGGTTCCCTGTGAACTTGATCTTGGGGGCCTGGAAGGGATCTAAGCCGCGGTACATATCAGGAGGTGATGTGGGATAGGGATTTGAGTCATTCGTAGAGCCTAAGAAGAAGGTCGGAAAGGTTTCAGACTGCGCTATAGCCCTTGTTGAGAATATCATGAGGTATTCTGTTTCTGCCTCAATATCCACTGCTTCCATGTTACGGCCATTAAAGTGCAATGCCTTTGAAACCGAAAACTCACCCAACGGTCCTGTATACCCTTCACCAGTAATACCATTACCGGTAACGCCCGTGGGAAAAGCCGGAAGGAGTCCGTTCTGCTCCACCCCTGACCATTCATAAACAAAGATATATACGTCTTTAATTTTGGCTCCACTGGATTTGATCAATGTGCCACTCAATGTCAAACAGCAAACCTGCGCAGGGCTGGACAAAATGACCAAAAGGATGGTTAAAATCAGAAAAAAAGCCATTTGTTTCTTTAAAGTCCACATAAATTCTACCTCTTAAATTTTGAATAATAAAAAAATAATGAAAGATTATAAAAAATTCCTAAAAAATATGCCTCCGTTCCTGATAAGAATCGATTATTTTCTTATGGAATAAAACAAATCATGCAATATAGATACCAAAAATGATAAATCCATTAGGGACTAATTGCTTGAAAACACAACCATTCAGACAATCTGTCAATCTCACCCTATACACTCGGGTCTCTTTTTGAACAAGGGGTGGTTACTTTTTAATCTTGTATTTCTTCATTCTCCGCCACAGAGTAGAGCGGTTGATCCCCAATTCTTCCGCGGCATGTCCCAGATGCCAGTTATGCCTTTCCAGAACCTGAAGGAGTTGCAATTTCTTTTCATAATCCTGCCGGTCCTCCTGGTAATACAAAGGCTGCTGTTCCCGAATATCCCGGGGCAGATTTCCCGGCTGGATGATATCGGTCAAGGCCCTTACAAAACCATGCTCTATGGCATTCTCCAGTTCTCTGACATTCCCGGGCCAGTCATATTCCATCAATATATCCATGGCCTCCGGAGAGACGCCTTTGATGGATTTTCCCATACGTTTACAGAATTTTTCTACGAAATGATCTACAAGAATGGGGATATCCTCCTTTCTATCCCTTAAAGGAGGAAGATAGATGGGCACCACATTGAGCCGGTAGTAAAGGTCGTCTCGAAACTCTCTCTCTTCCACAGCCTTACGAAGTTCTTTGTTTGTGGCTGCGATCACGCGGACATCCACATGAATGGTATGCTCCCCGCCCACCTTCTCGAATGTGTGCTCCTGTAGGACACGCAAAAGTTTGACTTGCGTTGCGGAACTCAGTTCTCCGACTTCATCCAAAAATATGGTCCCCCCATTTGCAAGCTCGAATCGCCCGGTCTTGTCACGGATGGCGCCCGTGAAGGAACCCCGGACATGCCCGAACAGCTCGCTCTCCAGAAGGTGCTCCGAGAGTGCGGAACACGTGACCTCAATAAAGGGCTTGTCATGTCTCGGGCTGTTGTAATGAACGGCCCTGGCAATGAGTTCTTTCCCTGTGCCGCTCTCTCCTTGAAGCAAAACGGTGCTTGTTCCCTGAGCCACTACTTCTATTAGGTCGTAAATCTCCTGCATCTTGTGGCTCTTTCCGATGATGCTTCCGAACTGATAACGTTCCTTGAGTTCCTTGATCCGTTTCTTCTCGGATTCCTTCAAATGTTCTTCAAGGCGCTTTCGTTCAGTGATATCCCGAATCACTTCCAGGATTCGAGGATCTTCACCTTTCCTTCTTAAGACGGACGCAGATATCTCCAACGTACGGCCCTTAAAATTTTTGGTGATAAAATTCTTGCCTGGCTTGCGATTTTTGAGAATCATCTCCAGAGGACAAAAGTCACAGGGGTTGTCCATACTCGAAAATGCCTTGTAACAGATCTCCCCTGTATGATCACCAAATGTCTGGACAAGGCTGTGGTTCATAAACTGAATCCGGTAATCCTTATCCACCAGGAGTAAACCGTCCGACATATTGGTGACAATACTGTCCAGGAGATCCTTCTGATCCCTGACCTCCTTTTCCAATGCCTTTCTTTCCGTGATATCCCTCAGAATGGTACGGATCTGATATGTGTCCTGACGGGGCAACCTGACAAGGTTGGCATTCATAATGGTGTCGATCAATCTTCCATTGCTTGTTTTTAGCTGGAGATCCAAACCCCTGATTTTTTCAACACCATCGTTAAGTTTGGAAAGGGCCTTCAATGCCGCCTGACTCGATTCCTCGGTCAGGAAATCCAGAAAGGAATGATGGATGATTTCGGATGGCTTATATCCCAATGTATGCTGGAAGGCCAGATTCCCTTCGCGTATCATCCCGGCAGTGTCAAGGGTCAGATACATATCCGGGGCATTGTCATAAAGGTCACGATACCGCTCTTCCGATTCCCTGACCTTTTCCTCCAGGACCCTCTTTTCAAGACCTTTCCTGATCCTGAGTCGCAGCTCACCCTCAGACCAGGGTTTTAAAATGTAATCATAGGCCCCGGAACGCATGGCATCGATCGCTGAGCTCAAAGTCCCGTAACCGGTAATGATTATCACCTCGGTTTTTGGAGATCTCTCCTTGATTTTTTTCAGGAGTTCGATCCCGTCGATATCCGGCATCAAGAGATCCGTGAGCACCAGATCGAATGAGCAATCACGAAACATCTCCAGGGCCTTGACCCCGTTTTCTGCATCCCTGACAAGATATCCCATCTCCCTGCTGTCATTTTGCAGATTCCTGAGTAAAGAGGCCCTGGCCAGACGGTCATCATCCACAACAAGCACGGAACGGTCCTTAAATAGGGCCTCTCCATTCTCTTTTGACTGTGGGGGGGTGTGATCCTTCTTTCGATCAGGCATCCTTTTTTCTCATGTGCTTTTGTTACTGTTTGATATTAAAACAGGCATCAGACAAAAGATCGGGGCGAGAGGATTTGAACCTCCGACCCTCGGTTCCCAAAACCGATGCGCTACCAGGCTGCGCTACGCCCCGATAAAATTTGAATAGATCACGGGAAGGGGTAATCCTTACGATCCGTTCCGAATCTGTGCCACTCAAAGATTTTTCATTTAATTATAACGTGATAGAAGGATTAAAGTCAATCACCAGCCTAAAAACAGCCGGCTTGTTTTGTATCCTTCAAAGAGCATTTATTCTCTGGTCATTGCGAGCCATATGGCAACCCTGTACAACGTCATTGCGAGGAAGCCGAAGGCCGACGCGGCAATCTCTTTTCATGTCATGGAGATGCAAAATATATAAAGCCACTCAGAGATTGCTTCGGGCTCCGCCCTCGCAATGACATAAGGGCATCGCTGCTATTGCTTTGACAGCAAGATGTCGAGCATCTCTCTGGTTTTCTGCAATGCCTTTGCCCTGTGACTGATTTGGTTCTTGATCTGCGCAGGTACCTGCGCCATTGTGGCCTCATACTTCGGAAGATAAAAAAGGGGATCATAGCCAAAACCCTCCCGGCCCGAGGGTTCAAAGGCAATGATCCCTTCACAGGTGCCTTCGGCAAGATGAATTCCCTTCTGCAAATCAACCAGTGCAATCACGCAGCGATAACGGGCCCCTCTTTTTTCCCATGGGATACCTTCAAGTGCGGAAAGGAGCTTCCTGTTATTCCGGATATCCGTGGCCTGCGGACCCGCATACCGCGCCGAAAAAACACCCGGTTTCCCGCCTAGGGCATCCACCTCGATCCCTGAATCGTCAGCCATGACGAAACCATCCACATGGGCAGACACCTGGAGGGCCTTTTGTACGGCATTCTCAGAAAAGGTGGACCCAGTCTCCTGGGTGGTGATCTGCTGAGGAATCTCAAGCAGGGAATGGATGGTCAGGTTCAGGTCCGACCAGATGGCCCTGATTTCCCTGACTTTATGGCGATTGCGCGTGGCGATGATCAATTTCATTGCACATCAAAAAAGCGGCCCCAGGACCTCCTTCTGTTTCAGGATCGATTCCATGATACCTTTTTTAGCCAGATCCAGGAGGGCCATTAATTCTGAATCCTTGAACGGCACCTCTTCGGCAGTCCCCTGGACCTCCACAAAAAGGCCCTGACCTGTCATGACCACATTCATGTCCACCGCAGCCCTGGAATCCTCGTCATAGTCCAGGTCAAGTATCGTGTTCCCTGCCAGGATACCCACACTCACTGCTGCTAAGTAATCCTTGATCAAAAGGGCTGGAATCAGATTCATCTCCTTCATCTTTTTCATGGCACAATAAAGGGCACAAAAGGCGCCGGTAATGGAAGCGGACCTTGTCCCACCATCGGCCTGAATGACATCGCAGTCGAGCCAAATGGTCCTTTCCCCCATGCCGTGAAGATTCACTACCGACCTCAAGGACCTTCCTATCAATCTCTGGATCTCATGGCTGCGGCCTGATATCTTTCCCCTGGCAGCATCACGGATCAACCTGGATGCCGTGGATCTGGGAAGCATGCCGTATTCGGCAGTGACCCAACCCTTGCCCGTGCCCAGAAGAAACTGAGGCACCTTCTCTTCCATACTTGCCGTGCATATCACCTTGGTATCACCCATTTCAACCAGTGCCGAGCCTTCGGCATATTTCATGACATCAGTAGTAATCTTCAACGGGCGCAAGGCATCTTCCTTACGATTATCCTTCCTTGTCATCTCTCTCTCAATTCTTCTAATCCATTAGGTTAAATCTAAACAATCTCATCCACGATCACACGCTCCACAGGGACCTGGTCCATTCCCAGAAACAGGGAAGCGACATTGGAAAACTGCTGAGGCAGATCCGTGACAAACACCTGATATCCCCCCTCTGAATGATCAGGGGCCAGAAGATCAATGCCTTTGAGAAGCGTTTTTGCCTCCTTTGCGGTTTCTTCCGCTGAATCCACAAGCATTACATCAGGGCCCATTACCCTTGATATGACCACTTTCAAAAGCGGGTAATGGGTGCAACCCAGGATCAATGTGTCAATCTCCTTCCCAATCATGGGTCCTAAGTAGCTCCTGGCCACCATTTCTGTGACCTCATGATCCATCCACCCCTCTTCCACCAGCGGCACAAAAAGGGGGCAGGCCTTTTCGTAAGTCACGATATCCCTGTTCAGGTCATGAATCGCTCTCGGATAGGCCTTGCTTAATATGGTTCCCGAGGTTCCGATGATAGCCACTTTTCCGGAGCGGGTATTCCGCACAGCGGCCCTGGCCCCTGGCTGAATCACTCCGAGGGAGTAAACGTCAAAGGCATCCTTGACGGCATCCATACTGTATGCAGAGGCTGTATTACAGGCAATGATAAGGAGTTTGATGCCCCTTCTCAAAAGGAATCTCGTATTTTCAAAGGCATAACGGATTACCGTTTCGTGGGATTTATTCCCATAAGGCACACGGGCCGTATCCCCCAGATAGATTATCCGCTCGTTGGGAAGCGCCCTGATCAGTTCCTTTAAGACAGTCAGTCCACCCAAACCGGAATCGAATACCCCGATGGGATCAGAAGAAGACTTTTTCATGGCTGATCTCTGAAATGGAAAGGATAACGGGTATCCATATGTCCCTTCAGCGTTTCAATCTCCTTACCCATAATCAGGATTTTTACCCCTTGAATCGTATGAAAATTCTCCATCACCGTATTGACCAGAGAATATATGGTCATCATCTCCCCCCAGGTCCCCCCGGGGTGTTTTTGCCGCAACTCTTCCGAAAGGTCGAGATAGGCAATCTGATCCTCATCCAAAAAAAGCCTTACGAGTTGGGTTCCCTTGGGTATAGGTGTGCTTCTGAGTGTCTCAGGACCTGCCAAAAGTGCTTCAAGCACATCTTTGATCCTCTCCTCCAGATGGGGAGAAGGGATATGGATCTCCCTGGTTTCTGTTTGCCACTCATTCCCTTCGGCTCCGAAATAAAGCTTGACTTGTTTTGTTTGTGCATCTTCCGTCTCAGGGAGCAGAATCCCCTTTTCATCCGATTGAGGCAGCAGGCCCTTGAAATTCAGATTGTTCAACCACAAGAGGAGGATCAAACCGATGATGAGAAGCATTAATATGACAATCAGAAAGATCTTTATATTATTATTCTGCTTCATTGGGGTCCTTTTCCATGCTGAATCCAAAACGAATGATGGCCCGATAAAGGACTTCACTGATCTTTTCCTGATACCACTTGTCCTTTAAACGATCCTCTCCCTGGGATGAGGTCAAAAAATCCACCTCAACCAACAGCGCAGGCATGCTGGCCCCTTTCAGAACCAATAACGGGGCCTCCTTGATAATGGTTTTACGCCAAAGCCCGCTTTTTCTGGCCTCCTCGGCGACAAGGGAACCCAGACGAAGGCTTTCGCCATGGACCCTTTTTTGAACCAGGTCCCAGAGGTTGGCTGCATGTCTCTCGAACTCCCTCTCCGGCTCCAGTTCAGGTATAACAAAGATCATCATCTGACCGCTCTCCCCGGGCAGAAAGGTGCTGTTCGAATGAAGGCTAATGAAGAGATCCGCCCGGCTATGGTTCGCTATTCCTGTCCTCTGGACCTGGGCCACAAAATAATCGGCCCTGCGTGTTAATATCGCATCAATCCCCAGCCGCTCCTGGATAATCTCAGCCAATCTCTTTGCCAACTGAAGGTTGACATCCTTTTCCATTGTTCCGTGAAGACCTATGCAACCCGTATCCTCTCCGCCATGCCCCGGATCGATAACCACTGCGTTGATCATTTCGCACATCCCGGAAACCGGAAGAAGCAGATTCAAAGAGCCGGATAGCATCAGAGCAAGAACCAGACCGATTATCAGGTATCCGGCAAAATGAAACAGGGAAAATGAAAACCTGTGATTCGGGTTTGATTTCATTCCTTTAATCTGAAAATTCCCTTTCTATGATTTTCATGCTTGTTTGTGACTATTTATAGTCATGGATGTTTAATCTTTCTTACAAAAAGGTTATGTCTTGTGAGATTTTTTACATGGATCTTCATGACCAATGCACAATTTATAAAAACGATCCTATGAAAAAACGCTCCCAATCTATCACAAAGGGCGATTAGCGTCAAACCTGGAAACCGTTTTTTATATAAGGCAGGAACCCTCCAGATCCTGATAGGGCATGATACCCAGAATGGATAAAAGCGTCGGGGTCACATCCAGAATGGAGAAGCCATCTTCTTTGATCTCCCGGTCCTTAATGAAAAAAAACGCATCATCAAAGGTATGCATACCCTCCAGAGTGCTCTCCCGGGTGAGGGCTCTTTCGTTTACATCCCCCTTCAGGTCATAACCCCTATGGGGCAAAACAACCATATCCGGGGCCTCTTTGATATACGGGCCCGAATAAACCTCATCGCGCATAAAGACCTTATCAATCATCCGATGACCGGTGTCCGGATCTTCCAGAGAGAGAAGGCCGGCTCTTAATGCTTCCAATAGAGGCTGATATCCCTTATCCGGATCAATGCGGCCTTCAGGCTCCCTTCCCTTCAGATTGAGATATAAACGGCCGGGTATCAAGCTATATATCTTTGTATCAGGGTGTATATCCTCGATGGATTTTGCCTTTTCCGATTTCAGCTTCAGCCACCCTTGTTCCATCAACCAATGGTTCAGGAACACCTCCTTTTCGAGCCGGCAGAAACCATGATCGGAAAGTATAATAAGGTTGGTCCCCTTTTGAGATTCGATCAATGGGAGGAGTGATTCACCGATGAATCGGTCAATCAGTGCATAATATTCCTCAAATGCGGGTGCAAATAAAGGATCCCCGTCCTCCCATTCACGCCATAAGAAATGATTGATCCGGTCCGTGCCCATGATGTGGAGATGAAAAAAATCCCATTTTTCCTCCTCCATTAAATGCATGGCAGTGCTGATACGGCCTTGGGTGGATTGCCTCAGATCCTCCAGAAAGGCCCTGCGGTCTTTTCTGGCCTGCTGGGCATCGATATCTATCTGATACCCCCACTCCTTTAGTCTCGGAACAAGGGAGGGGGGATATACCGCCTTGTGGATGCCGGGTGACAAAAAACCGGATATGAGGATGCCGTTCACCGGTCTGGGGGGTGAAGTCACGGGCACATTGATCACCACCACCCTTTTACCTTCGTCGCTCAATCTCTCCCAAAGGGTTTTCCCCCTCATATGATCTGCTGTGGGGATAAAAAGCTCGAGGGAATTCGGACGACGGTCTATAAATCCGAAGATATTATGACCTGCAGGGTTCTTTCCGGTCATATAGGTGGACCATGCCACAGAGGAAACCGGGGGGATAACGGAGTTCATCGGCTTGAACGAACCCTTTTGGATGAGGCTTCCCATATAGGGCAGGTGACCCTTTTCTATTTCATGGGTCAAAAAGGAATAGGGTACCCCATCCAGGCTCAGGACAAAAACGCGCTGCTTTCGGAATAAATGTTTAAAATTCCAGGGCATTCAGATGATCTCTCAAATGTAACCCAGATCTTTCAGCCTCTTTTTGATCTTGTCCTCATCTTCCAGGGAATAGGTCTCTTCCTCAGGATCGGCTGCATCTCCCTTGTGATCCTCATCAGGCAGGTAACCCAGGCCCCTTAGTCTTTTCCGGACCTGTTCGATCTCCTGTTTGCTCAGGGTTGTCTCCTGGTCGAGCCTTCCCCCGGATGCAATATCCCGCATGACATAGACGATGAATTCGTTGACACTGCTGAAACCGGTTCCGGAGATCATCTCTTTCAGACGTTCATAGAGATGCCTCGGAATCTTTATGGTGACGCGTTTGTCTTTTGGCAATATTTTTTCCTTCCAATCTGAACAGTGATAAGGTTGTGAGCGAACATATTTACTCCGCTAGACGGGAAGGCTTTTTTAATTTTCTAAAGCTTGCTCCGCTAAATTGCAAAAACTCGCTTCGCTCAGACATTTGCAATTTTATA
>JBLIRM010000095.1:0-12442 GCA_049472295.1 bacterium
AGACGGGGCAACACTTTCGGCCTTTGACATTCTGGAGATCATGTTTCATATTGTATTCAATGCCATGTATAAGGAATACAGAAAGGCCCCTCAGATAACCAAACAACGCATCTATCTGGAGACATTTCATCACATCCTACCCAAAATGGGCAAAAAATACATCCTGGATCCGGATGCCACCGGGATTGTACCACTCTTACAAATGGATGATAAAGGGGCTAAAGGGGGTGCAAAATGAGACCGCGCACTATTGTCATACTTATATTGATATTCCTTGCCGTTTTGATCACCTACTCTTCCACATATATTGTTAATGAGGCAGTTCAGGTCATTGTGACGCAGTTTGGGAAACCGGTGGGGGATCCTGTCACGGAACCGGGCATTCATTTTAAGCTCCCTATGATCCAGAAGGTCCATTATTTTGATAAACGGTTCCTGGAGTGGGATGGATATCCCAATCAGATTCCTACCAAGGACAAACGCTTTATCTGGGTGGATACCTATGCGCGCTGGAGGATCTCCGATCCTCTACTCTTTTTCCAACGTGTGAGGGATGAGCAAGGGGCCCACTCCAGGCTGGATGATATCATTGATGGGGAGACCCGTAATGGCGTGGCAAAGCATGATCTGATCGAACTGGTGCGTTCCTCCAATCGTATCCCTATGGAAGGCGAAGAGTTTGTGTCTGATGAAGAGAAAAACATCTTGAGCAAAATCTCGGTTGGCCGGCTCAAGATCTCTGAGGAGATATTTTCCAGGGCATCCGAGCGGGCAAAGGATTTGGGTATGGAAATCCTGGATTTTCGGTTCAAGAGGATAGATTATGTCAAAGAGGTCCAGAAAAAGGTTTTTGAACGGATGATTTCCGAACGCAACCGCATTGCAGACAAATACCGTTCGGAAGGGCAAGGAGAGGCCTCCCGGATCAACGGCGAAAAGGAACGGGAGCTAAAACGCATACAATCCGAGGCGTTTCGTAAGGCAAAGGAGATAATGGGGGATGCGGACGCAGAAGCCACACAGATCTATAACGAGGCGTACAATCAGAGTCAGGAATCCAGAGATTTCTATAAATTTCTAAAGACCATGGAAACCTATGAAAAAACCATGGATGGTGAGACGGTCCTCATCCTATCCACGGATGGTGATTTCTTTCAATATTTGAAGCGATTAGATTAATTTGTTCAGTCCAAAGAGAGCCCGGCACAATGGATAATGATTTAATGAAAAAAGGGACCTTAGGCTCCTGTTGTGCCGGGCAAAAATTCAAGGATGGATATGGATTACATAGCCCTCACCGGTTCTTAGCTGAAAATCGGATTTATTGGGTCTATTGAAAAATCCATATACACCGCGCCATGAACCCTCTTTGGATCGGAATTTCCGTATGCTTATCACCTTTATATCAGCGGAGTCCTCCAGTTCTTTTATTAGATCGGTTGCATGGTAAGGATACCCGGGAAGCTTTGAGATATGGACCAGATTCAATCCCGGCCGCATTCTCTTGGCCAATTCCTGGATATCAAAGGTTGAATCATCCTTTTTAATTGCCACCTTGAGGTGTTCCTTTGCATAGAGACAGTAACCCTGATAATCCTTGATCTCGAATTCGGCAATCCCTGAATCCGAAGATTGTACCTGCCAAGATTTCAGGTAGGTGTTGTATCGGCTTAGTCTGTTCATATAGACAGGCCCTCCCAGATGATCCACAAGACGGACAGAGTTGGTTAATTCCCTAACCATATCAGCGGAAAGGCCGATCAGATTGAGTCCGGGTATTATGTCCAGATATATGAGTTCATCCGTAAAGGGTTCGATCCCCAACTTCAGATCGTAGAGCCTATAATCCCCCTGAATCTGAAAGTATTTGACATATTCGAATGCTGCACCCAGAGGGTCGATGTCTGTTTGAAGATCACGATTGATCACATGCCAGTCTCCATCACGGTATATGCTGCCCAGGGGATAGTGGATGGTATTTCCACCGGTGGAGATATCACCGTCCGTCGAACTGTATATGATGGTATAGTCTATGCCATCCGCCTGAACATTGACCTTGAACCGGAATATATCCATATCAGAAATGCTGAAGGAAAGGTATCTTTTTGGAGTGGCCGATTGAGGAGGCATCTCTCCTGCAGGGAATCTTCCCTGGAAATCCAGAGGATTATCTTCGCTGGTTAGGGCCTCCAGTACATCCTTTTTCAATGTCTGATCCCAGACACAATCAAGAGTGCCGCTGCCATATTCTATCACCCACTCCGAAGCGGCATATTCACCTTCGCAGGGTCCCATGGCCTTGTGATCCAAGACATGGATGATAAATTCCTGCCTGGATATACCTCTTCTACTGCTATTCACCCCTACGGTAATCTCTTGTGATCCGGCTTGTGTCACATTCGGTATCCAGGTGATAAGTCCGGAATTCGGGTCCAGTTGCATGCCATCAGGGGAACGGGTTAATTGCAGGATTGCGTCATTATTAAGCGAGTTGGGATCCTTCAGTGTGACCTGATAGGTGTATAATTCATCCACAATAGCAGTGGTTTCGGGCGTTGAGGTTATAACGGGCGGATTAGAGACATTAGGTGCGAAAAAGGCATAGCTTTGAGGAGCAGTCCCTGCAGAAGATCCGGAAGATACTGGAGAAGAGAGGGATTGGGTATAGGGACTTCCCCCATAGGAACCCCCATAACCATAATAATTCCCTGTGGGAGCTGAATAACAGGAGGAAAAGATATATGGATTCCAAGACAGTTGTATATCGATGGATGTGAGCCCCTGGCCGGGGGTGAGAATGATTGAAGGATCCAGATAATCGGAATTCTCATCATAGAACCCGATGATCTCTTGGGTGCTCATATATGATGAACGTGCACGGATGATGTACCCGCCCGGTGGAAGGTTTTTCAAGGTATATCCGCCCTCGGAATTGGTATATGTGGATTTAACTACTTTATATTGCATGCATCCTTCATAAGGAGGGGGGCAGCACTCATTTGAGACATCATCACAATCAAGGCAAGCAGGGTAACACTCGTTGGCTGTTCTGGCCTGGACCAGAACATGAGACATTGGTCTGCCGTCATAGAGGGTGGTGACCTGCCCGGAAACAGAGCAGGCCAGGCTCATGCTCATGTCAATCCCGGTAATAATCGTGCCGGAGGTGACGCTTATACTCTCTGAATATACGATGTCTGCATATATCTCCATATAGTCTCTGGCGGTCAGTTGATATTCCTTTGATTCACCTTCATAGCAGGGGAGGGAAAGGGTATATCTGCCGGAACTGTCCGAAGCGCTTGAATAAGAAGGCGGCCCAAGAATTATGCCGAATGAAGGATCAAACTCCTTGGCCTCAATAACAATATTCGCGAGAGGGGCACCCCCGTCTGCCGCAGCAATTCTCCCTTCAATGCGCGCACCATGGGTGAGGCGGATATCCAAATGATCCTTGATCTCTCCCTGGCTCAGACAGACTGTTTTGGCAGCAGAGACCGCCAGTACCCTTCTGTCCAGTTCCCGATCCTCAATCATTGCCAGGTTGGTGGTATCAGGATATACATTGGTCCATCCATGATCAGTAGGAAGGTCATTTGCGTCCGCGTAATCGAATTCATCTACTACCTCATCAGCCTTCCCATCCTCAACGAATTTTATAAAATCGATCCGATAATCATTCCCGCTTATACTTACCCCTTTGATTTTCTCCAATTCGCCCATTGAGGAATAATAGTTGTTGATCAATAATCCGTTCAGGTTTTGGGTTGTCTTGAACCATGTAGCACCCGGAAAGGGAATGCTGTAATATCCGCCACCGCTTTCACCATAGTTGTATCCGCCATAAGTATATCCTGGTGAATGGGTGCTTGCCAAGATGTGGGTGTTGGGATCCAGAAATTTGGAATCATCGTCCACCAGACTGCCGCAGATCATGACAATGGTGACGTTTCGCCCTGTCACTGTTTCCACTTCCACGGAAACATTCATCATGTCACGGTAGATTGCCTGAAAGGAGAATTCCGCATTATCAAATTCCCTGTCGGAAAGGTCCTGATAGATTCGGGTATAAAACCGGTTCGGCAGGTCAAAGTTGACGACATCAGTATAGGATAGAATGTATGGGGAATAAGAATCGGGTTCGATCGGCATATCTCCATAGAAGGAGTTATTGTAATAACCCAGTGGATCCTTGGCCATCACACGATATTCTCCGGGGAAGAGCCCCTTGATACAGTATTCACCCATATTGTTTGTGCGGAAACTTGTCTGCAATCCGTAATCATAACCAGGCACTGCATAAGAGGTCAGGCCCCGACCCTCGGAGAGGGCTATTAACTCGATCCCTGCAACAGGGTCCTGGTTGGGATCACCCATGACCTTTCCGCACAGACAGGCTGCCCTGATAATTGAAAAATCCCTGTTATTCAAGTCCTGTGATGCGGATAGGGACAGAAGGTGATAGGGTAGGACCCTCAACACATGAAGGCCTGTTTCCTGATCGGTAATGGTCTCTATGTGGGAGGTTTTTGCCCCAAGGTTGCTCCAGCCATGATCGAATGGTGAATCGGAATAATCGAAGTGATCAATATATTGGTCTGTCTTGTAGTCTTCGGTAAGATTGATATAATCCAGAAGATAGTCATCCCCCTTGATGGTGATCTCCTTGACATAATCCATGGAAAGACCCTTACGGGTAAGGAGCAGATCATTAAGATCCACCTGATAGTAATTCCAGATCCCCTGATTATACTCTCCTTCCACAGGAACCTGTATGGACTGAATGATATCATCAAGAACAGTACAGCTCTTCCATCTCTCGGGTATAACATCGATCCTGACCGTTTTTGATGCAGTGGTCTTAAGGGTGATGCCGAGGCAGAAGGGGCCGTTGGTTTTGAGCTTGAATTCCAGTATATGGTTGTTGTATTGAATCGAAGGGATCTCTTTCTTGATAATACTTCGGAAGTGGTGATTATCATCATAATATCCGGACATACTATCAACCACATGGCCGGTGTAAGGATTTTCAATCCGATCGTAGTATTGATCCAGATATTCCAACCCGGGATCCCTGGCCAGCAGGAAATAATCCCCGGGGGCAAGGCCGGATATCCTGTAATTGCCGTCATGATCGGTAAATGAAGCAGCAATGCTCTCGCTCCGGTCATAATCACAGGCAATCACCTCTATCCCCTCAAGCGGATCACCTGTGGTCGAGTCAGAAACTCTGCCCGATATTGTACCCGCCTTTGACAGGACAAAATCGCAATCCGTGATGGTATCCATTGAATCCGTCAGCACTACCGCCTGACCACTGGTCACCCTCAGCACCCCATCCTCGGAATCCAGATCCTCCACCATGGCCAGATACGTGGACTGCGGATGTATGTTTTCCCAGCCATGATTCGTAGGAAGGTCCTGATAATCAAAGGCCTCCATAAATTCAGATGCATTGAGGCCTGTGAGTTTTATATAATCGATCCAGTAACTGTTTCCCTTAAGGGTGATCTTGTCTATAGAGTTGACAGCAACGCCAGGCTTGAATTTTTCCAGAAGGTCATTCAGCTCTTCATCATGCACCTCCCAATCCTTGATATACGTGCTGAAAGGCACGATGATCGATCCATCCACACCAAGATACGGATTAAGGATTTGATTTTTGTTATTCCCTCCGGATTGAAACACAATAGAGATCGAACCTCCTGTGTCCTCTCCGATATCCAGGATTAACCGGAATTCACTGTCTCCCCTTACTTTGAACTCCAGAACAGGATCAGGGGGGTCGGTTATGTCGAGTTCCCTGGATAATTCAGTATAAAAAACACCATCCTGGTTTTCCATAGGAATATTATCGAAATACTCGGGGAGATATATATCCTCTGGTAATCCAGGCAGATAAATATTTTGGGAATCTGTAGCTATAACCCTGTATGTGCCAGGTAATAAGCCGGTAATCGTGAATTTCCCGGTCTGATCCGTACTGTCGGAATTGATAAAATTTAATTCCAGGGGAGAGGAAACGGTCTGTACGACAGACTCATACATGGGGAAAGGGTCAAAGATATTATAATTCATGTCAACGGCCTTGACCTGTATATCTGCAATAGGGAGACCTGTTGACTCATCAATGACCGTGCCTGATATTGTTCCCCCCATCTTCAAGGAAAAGTCAATATCCGTGACATCCTGGCCTGCCTCAGTCCGGATCACCTGATAGGTGGAACAACAATATCTTCCCCTTTTATCACATGCCACCACCTGGTATTCGTCAGCGGGTAGCCCGAGAATGGTGTAATTTCCGAATATATCCGTATCCGCAGATACCCTTGTATTACTGATAAATTGTCCGGAAGGGTCAAAACCGCCGTATTGGGCGTATCCGGACATAACAGTGCCATTTCCTTCCGGGTTGATCATTTCCGCCTGGACCTGTATCCCGGAGAGGGGGCTCCCTGTTTCAGTATCCGTCACGGTTCCGGAGATGCTTGCCCCTACTTCCAGGGAGATATCGATGTTCGGGTTATCAAATGGTGCACTGACCATGATACACTCCCCGGCATGATACATGCCGGATAGATATTGATTCATCGGGGAAGGATAAAAAGGCATATAGGCCGGGCCCGGATCATTGAAAAATATCTGATAACTTCCACTCTGTAGCCCCTTTATGCTGTATCTTCCTTCGTGATCGGATATGCCAATGGAGTTGCTATAATAGGTTATAGGGGCATAAGATGCGTATGTTTGAGAAACAGGGCAGGGCACAGCCGCAACATAAATGCCGGCAACAGGAGAGTGATCCGTTTCTCTGATGATCCTCCCTGAGATGCTACCCCCCACAGCAATACCAAAATCAATCCCGGTCACCTCTTCCTGATCAGTAATCAAGAAGGGAGTGGCCCTGTAATAATCGAATACCCCGTCATAGTATTCTCCCAGTATATATTTATTGAGATCGCTCCTGAGAAGGGGAAATGGTTGAGGAACCACCTGGATGACATAGCTTCCCTTTTCCAACCCGCCAAAGGTGAAATAACCGTTTGGACCGGAAGGTACAGGCATACAGCAAGAAGAGGGATAATAGTAAGGACTGGCTGGCATTGCCGAAAGAGAGATCCCCTGGATTGGTTTACCATCTTCTAAGTCCGTAATCCTTCCCGAGATCCTTCCCCCTTCTTTCTTGCAAATGACAAAATCAATCTGATCGGTCAGAACCCCTGATTGGACGGTCACTTGCTGTACCTGAGCATAATAGCTATTTTGATATCCATAAACCGAAGCAGAGTCAGCCTGTATGATATAATTGCCCGGTTTCATACCGCCTATGATATATCTGCCGTTGGGATCGCTATAGGCCGGAGGTGTATATAACCCATATCCGGATCCGGTATAATATGCACCGGAAGATGGTATGGCTGCAATGCATATCCCCTTGACCGGTGAGTCATTCGGATCGGTAATAATCCCGGCAACAGAGCCGCCTTCACTTAGGGTAAGGTCTATCCCGGAAACATCCGAGTCCGACCCGAGAGGGACCAATGCTGCAGTCAATGGACCGGCTTCGTCTTCGTACCATTTTGGAATATAAGGGGTGTATGCCATAGGTTCACTGATTGTGCCCACTTGATATCTTCCCGGAGAGAGGCCGCAGATGTGATAATCACCATTACTGTCCGTAAGGGCAAAGTTCCTGTTTTTGCCCAGACCGAATATGAGTGCGGCATAGCTCTGTATGTCTCCAATTGGGGAGATGTAGCCCGTGATGGGTTGATTTTCTACCCCCGCTGCCCCTATCATTATACCGGATATGGGCGTACCGTCATCCAGTCTGGTAACCCTGCCGCTGATCGATCTGCCCGAAGAAAGTGTAAAGTCGACATCCGGAACGACCTGTTCTTCGCTGAGCTCTATATTCTCGGCCAGGGAATAATCCGGGGCGTCATTAAAGAATTCCGCCACATACTCGCTCTGAGCCGTATTGACACAGAGAATATACACCCCCGAGGGAAGCCCGTTAAACTCATATCCGCCTGTACTGTCCGTGAATTCAGAGGAATAAAAATCCGAATAAATCTCGGCAATCATCACTTCCATCCCTTGAATGGGATTGTTTTCCGCTTTCGAAAGCACCCTGCCGGATATGGTGGCGGCAAAGGAGGGTTTTGCTCCTATGAAAGAAAGAATTTGTTCAAAACTCATTATGATTATTATGATATAAAGAGATGCCAAGAAGAAATGGTAAATCCTGGATGAAAGTTTTTGGAAAAGTTGACCTTTGGCCATGTCCAAATCACCTCCTAATTAAAAAATAACTTGAACAGTATATTTTGTCAATATATAGATATTTATACCTTTCATAATACTTTTTAATATTTATGAACTCGTAAAAAGTCATTTGCTTGGTCATTGCGAGGAGCGAAGCGACAAAGCAATCTAATATTTACAGACAGATAAGGAGATATAAGATTGATTCGCTTCCCCCGACTCTTTGCTTGGGGCTTCGGCTCACCGCAATGACATTTTTTGGATTTTTTACGAAACCATTAATATTAATAGACGTAAGAAATGACTTTTTTACCCTCTCCTATGAAAACTAAAAATGCTCGGTTAAAAATATCTTCTTTTGCAGGAAAGGTTAAGGTGGAATAAAATCATTATTGTTTTTGATTTTCAGATTTTTTGTGCTATATTGAAGAAGATGTGATCATGTGCAAGTTCTTTCCATATGAATAAGAAAAAGGGTCTATTCATTTGTTTGAAAAAATATCCTTAAACAATTTACAGTTTAAGGTGCTGCTGGTTTTTCTCATTGTGGCATTGGTGCCCCTGGGGATTGTGGCCACTTTTTCTATCAAAACCGCGGAAGAGCTGATCTTCAATATGGCCTCGAATCAACTGGTCAACGTGGCCAATGATAAGGTCTCCCTTCTGGAGCGGTGGATGTCTGAGCGCAAATCCGATTTAAAGGTGGTTGCGGGTTCGTCGATTCTCAAATCAATGGATCCTGAGCAGATTGCAGCCTATCTGAAACTGGTTGGAAATCACTATCAGGTTTACAGGGGATTCGTGGTGTTGTCCCATGAGGGGGACGTGGTATATGACAGCTTTGGCATGCAACACAACTATGTGCTGGAGGAGTGTTATAAACAACCATTGACCGAGAGATTGATCATATCCGATATCCTGTTCGATCCTGAACTCAATAAATCCTTTTTTCAAGTATCGGCCCCCATCTTTGATGATGAGGGTGAGATAAAGGGGATTGTGTGTGCGGCTGTAGATACCCATACGATCCTCTCTATGGTATTAAGGGTATCCCTTGGAGAAACCGGGGAGACCTACCTTGTGGACAAGAATGGCACTTTTCTGGCCCATAAGGAACCCCGGCGGATATTGACCGAAAATATTTCCCAATCGGATAGTTTTAGAAATATATTTGGAGGAGGGCAGCGGAGAAAAATATATACGGATTACAGGGGTATTGAGGTTTTAGGGGCATCTCGAAGGATTACAGATACCAATTGGTATTTAGTGGTGGAACAGGACAGAGACGAGGCCTTCCTGAGTGCAGACAGACTGGAGAAATACATATATCTGGTGATCGTTTTCTTTCTTTTGGTGGCGATTTTACTTGCCTTTCTGCTCTCCTATTATGTGGTTCATCCCATACAAAGGTTAAGCGAGGCAACCCAAACCATTGCCAGAGGAGAATTCGAAAAAGCGCAGGTCAAAACAAAACGAAAGGATGAAATAGGTGTCCTGTATCATGCATTTGATTTTCTGGCCAGGCAACTGCAGGCCCGTCAGAAGAGCCTTAAAGAGAAGATGGATTTGACAAGGGCTGAATTGGAAGAGACGGATGTAAAGTTAAAAAAGACCCAATTGGCTGCAACCCGATCTGAACAGCTTGCAGCACTGGGGAGGCTTGCTGCAGGCGTTACTCATGAGATCAGAACCCCTCTGACCTCGATCAAATTATTCTTACAATCGGCACAAAATGAAATCGAGATCTCTCCCGAATTTGTTGAGGATTTTCAGGTTGCCATGAATCAGGTCAAACGTATCGAATCCACAATCAACCGGTTTCTGGATTTTGCAAGGCCCCAGGATCCCGTATTTTCCGTCATAGACATTAAACAGCTTATCGAAGGCGCTTTGCTTGTGGTCAAACCCAGGGCCAATCAACAGGAAACCACAGTCGAGATATGGATTGATGATGGTCTGCCAAATATCCGTGGGGATAAGAAACAGCTTTCAGAAGCGCTTTTGAATTTGATGGTGAACGCCCTCGAGGCGATGCCTGACCGGGGCAGATTAACCATCAGGGCATCTCTGGATCGATGTGAACTCGATAGTGGATTCTCCAAGTGTATCAGGATCGACATTTCAGATACCGGACCGGGAATTACGGATGAAGATATCCCCAGACTTTTTGAGCCTTTTTTTACCACCAAGGCCGCCGGAACCGGGCTCGGGCTTTCCATTGTTTATACCACAATCCAGACGCATGGCGGGGATATCAAGGTCAAAAAAGGGCCCCATGGGGGGATTACTTTCTCTGTTTTTCTTCCGAGAATAGTCAAGAAGGTGCTTGAGGGATATGGAAAAGATATTGATCGTGGATAATGATGAAGGTTTGATTCATTTTTTAAACAGGTTTTTTTCAAACCAGGGTTACAATGTCACAACTTGTACGGACGGCCGATCTGCCCTTGATGTGCTCTCAAAAGAATCATTCGACCTGATATTGCTGGATTATAAGATGCCTGAATTGAGCGGTCTTGATACCCTCAAAGAGATCAAACATTCTCAACTTAGAACCCCGGTCATCATTATGACGGCCTATGGCACCACAGAAACAGCGATCGAAGCCATGAAGCTCGGTGCATATGATTATCTGCTCAAGCCTTTCGACCGTGAAGAATTGAGACAAATCGCTTCGGACGCACTCGAAGTGAATCGTCTGATGAAGGAGGTTGTGAGTTTTCCCTCCGAGCCTGACAATGCCCCCGCTGAATCCAAAGGCATCGTAAAGATAGTAGGGAATCACAGGAAAATGCAGGAGGTTTATAAGCTCATCGGTCAGATCGCCCAAAAGGATGTCACTGTCCTCATAACCGGTGAAAGTGGAACCGGAAAAGAATTGGTTGCGCGTGCGATCTACCACCATAGCTGCCGGCGGGATAAACCCTTTTTAACGGTCAATTGTCCCGCTGTTCCGGATACCCTCTTTGAAAGCGAGCTGTTTGGTTATGAGCGGGGTGCCTTTACCGGAGCAGAACACACCCATCTCGGGAAGTTCGAAAGAAGTAACTGTGGGACGCTTTTTTTTGATGAGATCGGCGATATGTCACTCACGACTCAGGCCAAGGTGTTGCGCGTGCTCCAGGAAGGGGAACTGGAAAGGCTTGGAGGAACGGAAAGCATCGAGGTGGATGTAAGGATCATTGCAGCCACAAATAGGAATCTGGAAAAAGAGGTGGAAACCGGCAGATTCAGGAAGGACCTCTATTGGAGGTTAAAAATCATCTCCATCGATCTTCCGCCGCTCCGGAAACGTATCGAGGACATTCCCAAGCTTGTAGACTATTTCATCCAGCGATTCAGTGAGGAATATCATAAACCCATTCGTTATATTGATGATGAGGCGATTCAGAAACTCAAAGCATATTTTTGGCCCGGTAATGTCAGGGAATTGGAAAACCACATCAGGCGGGCAGTGCTTTTGAGCATGGGCGATGTGATTCTGCAGGAACATATCAGCCTCGAATCAGACCAAAGGAATGGGATGAATACTGCCAATCGTAAAGACCTTATCGATCATCTCAGAAATAGATTGGATGATCTCATCCCGGATATATTGCGGCTTTCCAATCAAAAGGCCCATGCCAATATTATTGAACTGGTTGAAGAGATGCTTATATCAAAGGCATTGAGAGAATGTGGCCATAATCAAGTCAAGGCTGCCAGGATGCTCGGTATTAGTCGAAATACCTTAAGGCATCGGATCAAGAAGTACCGGATCGAAGATCAGATCGACGACTCAGCCCCTCAAGAATCTACTTCCTGAATCCTTGGATTAAAGTGTTAACTGACGTATTGACTCTGTCGGACCGGAAGTAAGGATTTGAAAGGTACTTGCAAAAGTCATATAAATTTATCATTTCGAATGAACATGAGAAATCTTAATTATACTATAGGTGTAAGAATATAAGATTTCTCCCTACGGTCGAAATGACAAGTTTGCAAATCCGACCTTTTACGAGAGCATCAATCTTAATTGGTGAAATATCAGCAATCCTGTACATGATCTGATCAATTTCCCATAACTATTAGTATATGGGGAATACCACGTTTTTTCCTATCAAAATTCGTTCAAATATGCTGCCCTGGCACCACTCTGGATCTTAATGATCTGAAGGCAAAAGTTATGCAACCT
>JBLIRM010000096.1:0-12388 GCA_049472295.1 bacterium
GATACCGATGATTGGGACCGATGATGAGCCTGCATATGTGAGGTGACATCATACCCACAAAACCGATGGGCCCGCATCTGGCCACAATCCCTCCCACCATGAGTGAGGAGGCAACAAAGATAAGCTTTTTGATATAGGTAAGAGAAATCCCTCCGCTTATGGCGATTTCTTCTCCGATGGCTACCCCGGCCAGGAGCATGGTGGCTGTGGAGAATCCCTTTCCGGCCTTTGCAAGGGCATAGACGATGAGAATGGCGAGCAGGGCCCCCAGAAATGCGGAGAGCGTGAGCCCGGATATGCCTACGAAGCTGAAATATACACCCAGTTTGACATAAACGGCCGCACCAAAGGCAGCCCCGCTGGATACCCCCAGTGTGAATGGGGTGGCCAGGGGATTGCGGAACATAGCCTGAAAAGCCATGCCGCTGATACCCAGCCCGGCGCCTGCCAGAAATGCGATGAGGACCCTGGGGACCCTGAAATGCCAGAGAATCTCTGATTCAGTGCTGAGAGCAGCAGGGTTCAGAAGGGTCCGGATAGGGATGCCTTCATGCCGATAAAGGGGGCACCCAAAGAACCAGAATGCTTAAAAGCGCAAGAATCGATATCAAGACGAGATTTCTTTTCCTTTTAGTATGGATGCTGCTATCTTTTGATGATATCATCTTATCCTGATTATCCTGAGTTTGACTTGGGCTTTACCTTTCTTATAAGACCACCGGCATATGGGTATGGGGATGGGTCATCAATACAAAGGACCGGTCAGAATCATTGATGAACTGAGAAAACAGGGTATCAATCCTCTGCTGATTATCGTGGAAGGTGATTTTGGTAGTGATTATCACACTGATTTGTCGGAAAAAATTGATCACTTAGACCTGAAAGGGCATGTCTTTTTACGGGTTGGACAGATGATATCCCGGAGCTTTTGAACATCTCCGATTTCCTTCTCCTTCCATCAAAGAATGAGGCGCTTGGAATCATTCTGTTGGTGGAGGACCTTGCTGCCGGGAATATACTTGTGGTGACCCAGGGAGAAGGCAGGGAGGACCTTTTGGCACTTGATGAGGATATCGGCATACTGTATAGTGTCGAGAATGAACATGAGATCGCCAGAGAGATAATTCATCGACATGCGAATAGTAGATCTTCCGAGATCCAACAAAAATGTAGAGAAATAGCAAAGGTACATTTTAGTGAAGACCAATATGTAAATCAGTTGCTCTCAGTGTATAAGGAGATTACCATTCAATGATATTCTGAAGTGTTTATCGAACAGGTTTAATTAGACTGTTACTTCTTCATTGGACAGATTGTCACTGCAAAACAACTGGAAACAATGAGACAGTTGAATGATCTGTATCGGGAGAAAAGATATGAGTAGATTTTCCAATTCCATCAAACATTTGATTGCAAAGCTAACCAGACGTTATTATTTCGAGGATTATGTCAGGGTGTATCCGGATGGGATCAGATTTAATAAACATGGGAGGAAATTTCAAGCAGGAAAAATCGATATCAATAATTTCTTGAATCATTCAAAGTTTTATAGATTTGCCTCACAATTTGTGAGCGATAAGTGTGTTGCTGATATAGGTTGCGGAAGTGGATATGGTTGTGAAATGCTATCCAAAGAAGGGGCCCTAAAAGTATGTGGTTCGGATATTTCAAAAAAGGCCATTGCGTTTGCTCGTTCAAGATACAGCCGGTTTGCTGAATTTGTTATCAAAGGGATGACGAATCTGGACTGTTATTCTGATGACACATTTGATCTTGCAATTTCATCGGAAGTACTTGAACACATTAAGGAATATGGAATGGAAAAGATGGCTATAGAAGAATTGAAAAGGATTACAAAACAGGGAGGCTTGTTGATTATCGGGACACCCAATAGTGAAATGCTTGGAGATCATGGCTTCTCTTTTGATGAGATTAATGGTTTATTTAATGAATATTTTTCTGAATTCTGTATCTTCGAGAATGCTCTGGTACCATTTGGAGATAAAAAACATCTGTGGGAGAAGAGATTGTCGGAAGGGAATGTGGGGATCATTATTTCCGAGATAATTGACCTTTCCGAGACCTGTCTTCCTGATGATTTTCAACCAGAGCTAAAGAAAGGGATAGAAGCCGGAAGATTCGAATTGTCAAAATTTACCATTGACACCACCTTGCTTCATAATACTCATAGCTGGATTATAATGGCCGTCAACAACAAATAAGGATCAATTAGATAGGTTTTTTTATTGAATTATATAAAATAATGGAGCCATTATCGTTATGAAGATATTGATTGTAGGAGCCGGGGTCACAGGGGCCACCATTGCAGCGATCACGGCTGAACAGGGTCATTACGTAAAAGTAATAGATAAAAAAGGGCACGTGGCAGAGAACTGTTTTGATTATATGGATGAAACCGGCTTATGGATTCAGCAGTACGGTCCTCATATCTTTCATACAAAAAATCAGAAGGTATGGGATTTTTTGAATAGATTTATAAAATTCAATGATTATATCCACAGGGTGAAGGTACGCGAGGATGACAAATATATTACCATGCCTATCAATCTGGACACATTAGAATCATTATATAACGAGGCAGTTTGATGAACATTCCGCGAAAGATTTGCTGGATAAGGAAAGGATACCCAAAGAAAATCCTTCTAATAGCGAGGAAATGGTATTATCAAGATTAGGCCATTCATGGTGAAACAGCGGAGATAGTCAAGGAAAAGGATCTGGAATCCATTGCCAATGGATTAACTAAGGTAATAAAGGATCTTGATTACAGGAAAATGATTGCCCTTAATGGGTTTAATATGGCGCAAAAATTTAATTGGGAAAGATCCGTCAATAATTTTGAAAATATTCTATTGGAAAATATTTAGAAATGAATCAAGAAGATATTGTCGTTGCGGATAACGATATTCGATATGTGAAAGGCAATGAAATGGGTTTTTGCGGATTGGCCCATGAAACCCGTTATAACTGGGTATTAGTGGAATGGGATATAAGAAATAAAATCGTTCTGGATTTCGGATGCGGTTCCGGTTACGGATCTTATATGCTTGCAAAGAAGGCTGGTTTAGTCATTGGTGTGGATAATTCACCAAAATCGATTGCCTTTGCGAATGAAGAATATAATGCTGATAATATTAAATATTTTACATTGGATGCATCATCCTTAGAAGCGATTGCCTGGAGTGCCTTTGCCTCATCAGCAACAATATTGACCTTTTTGAATACTTCATAAAGGCATATTACGGGGACGATTAAAGTCTGGGGCTCCTCAATCGGCTTTGTGAAAAAAGAGGCATTTACTCCACCGAAGAAATACTCGATCCAAGCGGATGTATCAATAAGATTCATACTCTGTCATCTTTTTCACGTTCAAACCTTGCTTCAAATCCTTTTAAAAAACCTTTCATTTGCCGCATTGGTCGAATCGGAATAAGTTCAATCCTATTATCGAAACTAATCACCTGAAGTTTCTCTCCGGGACGAAGGCCCAGTCTTTCTCTAACATGACGCGGAATGACAACCTGATATTTTGGTGATAAGGTCACAGAATCCATATCGATCTCCTTTATGTACTACAGATAGCATATCGATAAGATTTTGTCAAGGTACTCGTGCTTCTGTTCATTCTCAAAGTGACTCATTAAATTACTTTCTAAGGGGTAATCAAAATTGCTTTTAGTAAAAATCAATTTTCTGATGGGTGCATCCAAGAAGAAGCCAGATAAAGAAGGGACCGCCCAGGAGAGCCGTAATGATGCCTACAGGGATCTCTGCAGGCGCAATGAGTGTGCGTGCCAATGTGTCGCACAGGGTGAGAAATACTCCGCCAAAAAGAAATGTGGCTGGTGTGAGATACCGATGATTGGGACCGATGATGAGCCTGCATATATGGGGGGACATCATACCCACAAAACCTATAGGCCCGCATATAGCCACAATCCCCCCAACCATAAGCGAGGTGGCAAAGAAGATGAGTTTTTTGATATATGTTAGCGATACCCCTCGACTTATGGCTATTTCATCCCCGATGGTCAGAAGGTTCAACTCGTTGGAAAGGAAAAGAATTATGATTGCCCCGAGGAAAGCAAAAGGGAGCATGTTCAGTAAGGGATCAAAACCTATAACCTCCAGACCGCCCATCAGCCATCTCAAAATACGGAAGGAATGGGTGAAATCGCACATATACTGAATGAAAAGTATGAGACTGGAGAAGAAGAAGCTCATTGCCACCCCTGCCAGGAGCATAGTGGCAGTGGAGAACCCCTTTCCGGCCTTTGCAAGGGCATAGACAATGAGAATGGCTAGTAGTGCCCCCAGAAATGCGGACAGGGTGAGCCCGGAAATGCCTACCAAGCTGAAATATATCCCCAGTTTGACATAGACGGCTGCACCAAAGGCAGCCCCGCTGGATACCCCAAGTGTGAATGGAGTGGCCAGGGGATTGCGGAACATGGCCTGAAAAGCCATTCCGCTGATGCCCAGGCCGGCGCCTGCCAGAAAGGCGATGAGGACCCTGGGGACCCTGAAATGCCAGAGGATCTCTGATTCGGTGCTGATGCCCGGAGG
Source organism: bacterium (assembly GCA_049472295.1). GTDB lineage: Bacteria > SZUA-182 > SZUA-182 > DTGQ01 > JAFGSM01 > JBLIRM01. The sequence goes on from JBLIRM010000096.1 coordinate 4,588, forward strand.
CCTCAGAAGGGTCCGGACGGAGATGGCCTTCATGCCGATAAAGGGGGCACCCAAAAGGACCAGCAGGCTCAAAAATGCCAAGATTGAAATAACAACAAGGTTTCTTTTCCGTTGACTATCGATATGGCTTTTTTTTGATGATGTCATCATATATTTAGATGGCTTAGGATTTTGCCCTTCTTATAAGACAACCGGCATATGGGTATGGGGATGAGTCATCTGCACAAAGGATCGGTCATAGATCCGTTTGAGCACCCCGTTTTTTATCAATTCATCCGGTGTTCCGGAGAAAATGATAGCACCCTTTTTCAGGGCGATGATGCGATCGCTTGCAGAAATTGCACTGTTGATGTCGTGAGTGGATGCGATAATGGTCACCTCCGATTCCTTGTTTATGCGAATCAGTATCTCCTGGACCTCATCCTGATGCCTGGGGTCCAGAAAGGTGGTAGGTTCGTCCAGGAGCAGGATTTCTGATCCCTGGGCCAGCGCCGCTGCGATCAATATCTTCTGTCTCTCCCCGCCGCTCAAAGTGCCCATGATCCGATGGGTAAAGTCCTCCATGTCCGTCAACCGTAAGGCGTCAAGGACTGCCTCATGGTCTTCCCTTTTGGGAGGGGTGAAAGGATTCAGAAAGGGATAGCGGCCCATGAGCACGAATTCATAAACAGAAAAGGGATATGACTGGCCAGTGGTCTGGGGCACATATCCCATTATTTTGGCAAGGGCCTTTTGTCTATAAGCATTGATAGTTGTCCCATTGATGCGGATATCCCCTTTTTGGGGCGTATATATCCGATCCAGGCATTTGAGCAGTGTAGTCTTGCCTGAACCGTTCGGACCGATGACTGAGATGTATTCACCTGGCCTGATCCTGAAGGATATATCTCTCAGGATAATGCTCTCTCCGATACTAAAAGAGAGGTCGCTTACTTCGACAATGGCGTTCATGTTCATGATTCCCAATCGATCTCCGGGTGAATTGCCCTGGCCATCTGCTCCAGGGTCATGATAAACCTGGGGCCTGGTGTGGCTACATAGTCCTGCCCCAATACATGGATGCGCCGGTTTTTCACTGCACTGACCCCTGAAAGGATATGCCAGTCCCTTGCAGCCTTTGATTCATCCAAGCCCAGGCTCTGAAGATCCGGAATGATATCTATAATGATCTCCGGGTCCATGCGGGTGATTCCCTCTCCGCTCACAGTAGGATACTGGATACTTTGAGCTTCGTATGCATTTTTGCCTCCGGAAAGCATCAGCATTTCGTTATAGAACCCCATTTTCCCGCAGATGAACAGGTCCTCCAGGGTGCCCTGTCCGATGGTCCTTCCGATGCATATCAGGACCCTCGGACTGGGAAGACCTCGGGTCTTTTCCCGGATACGCGACATTCTTTCGGAGATGTCCGCAATCATCTCCCGGGCCCTTTTCTCCTGGCCGCATACCCTGCCGATGCTGAGCATGGATGATACTATCCCCTGGGTATCCCTCTGGTCCACTGTAAGTATAGGGTATCCCCGGTCCTGGAGGTATCTTTTCTGGGTTTCATGTTCCGGGAGCATGATGATCAGGTCCGGCTCCAGCATCAGAATGGCTTCGTAGGCAGTGTCATAATATCCCCCTACCTTTTCCCTGGTTTTAGCCTCAGGGGGGTAGTCGCAGAATTTGGTGACCCCCACCACCCGGTCCCCGGCCCCCAGGGCAAAAAGGATCTCGGTGATGCTGGGTGCCAGGGAGATGATCCGCTGGTAACTTGTCTCATCCCCGGATAAGGCATTTTCCGATCGGATAGGAGCGGATACATCCGAGTCCCTTCCGGGTGATCTGGCATCAGGCGTAATCCAGGCTTTGACATAATAGAGAGATGGGAGAGCCAGCAGCAATATGATTGAAATAAGGAGATATTTCCTTTTCATGGCTTTGAATTCGAAGCAGCGTCCAAAGAGACGTTTCTTAGCCTTTTATTTTGGGAGCTAACACCAATGCCATTTCGTGGCGCCACGAGGTATGAAAATAGGGTTCTATTTTCAATACAAATGTCAATAAAACAACTCCCCATGGCTCCCAAGCCGGCTTCACCATCCGGAGGCGGGATTTCCTCATAAAAATATCCTGCGCCTAGCAGACTTACAATAATCCCGTTTTCAACGCCATCCATATCACCAGCCTTCCCGTCCACGACCCTCAATCGGACGGATTTTTTGTTATTGTTAAAGGTTGCATTTTGAGAATAATCCTGCCAGCCCTTTGAGGGATCATATATATACCAGTCTTCTTCGGTCTCCATTTCCTCAGAAAGATAGAATGTCATATTGGGATCGGATGAAGGGCTCACCTTCAGCTTAAAACCAAGCAGACCGAAGGGCATATAATCCGGTTTGGCTTGGAGACAGAAAATTTCATTTGGATCGATAGACTGAAGGGAAAGGATGAGGTCATCCTCAGAATCGGTTTCGACAGCTATTTTCCTATTCCCGACAACCGTATTCAAGCATTTGTAATGATCGCTGATTTGTTCAATATCCGGTATGTTATCCCCGTTGAGGTCCTCGGTGCTACCTTCATCCATCTCTTGGGCATCAGGGATGCCATTGGGTTTGATTGTGTCATTTGTCGTATGCGTTGTTACAAAGGGATAAGGATCAGACCACACGGATTCTTCATGACTGTCATCGTAGAATTTGACTCTCCAGTAATAGGTTTGCCCATAATCCAGGAGAGGCCCCTGTAAGGTCAATGACGTGAGGGAAAGGGAACTGGTCAGATCAAGGATCAGAGAGGAACCTGAGAAGGTTTCATCCTTGCTGATCTGCCAACGAGTGGCGATATGGATATCCTGGTCCGGGTCTGAAAAGGGCTCAGTAACCAGGGTTGGGTGTATGGCGACATTGGTGTCATGACATTCTGGGAATCGAAGGAATGGGGGCAGAGGGGGACGATTGGATCGATCCGGATCGGTATTATGGTAGCGAACACCCACGGCCTCCAGGTCGAAACCAGCGCTCCTGAGGGTCGGATATGGATCATAGATCGCAGCATTCTCCCCGTATCGGGTCTTTATTGCATCCGAGCGGGTATCATAGTAAGTGCCGTCACCCACAATATCGACTATCCGCACATGCGAAATTCGGTTGAGAGATATGATACCCGAGATGACCTCAGGGGATCGGGCAAGGTCCGAGAGATCAAAGGGTGTGCCATATCCCTTTCTGTATTTTCCGGCAAGACCGGTAATGTTTGTAAAATCAATGTTGCCAAAGGCGCTGACAGGTGAAGCAGTGAGCGAACAACTATTGAAGCGAACGAAGTGTTCTCCATCGGAGGAGACTTCTACATAGGCCAGTTCGAGGAAGCGATCATCGTAAGAATTTTCAAAAACAGCAAAATCCCACCCTGCACCATTTCTGATCGGGTGTTCAAAAAGCAGGGTAACGGCACCGCCACGGCCCAGAGACACAATGTCGAATACATTGCCCGAGGCCTCTCCGAGGGCCTTCTCAGGTGTTTCAAATGCAGGATCAAGATAGGTCCCCTTTTCATAATTTTCAAATCCTGTGGCCCAGCCAATCAGGTTCGAGTCGGTCATATGCACCCGATCATATTTTTCATATTCATATTCATTGCCGTACTCAAAGGGGCCTGCAAATACAGGAGGCACTGAAATATAGATGAGGAGAAATGTACCCAAGAGACATAAAAAGAGGCGAATCACTGATGATGGATAGCTGATGGATCTGCTTAAAAATGCCATTGTATTCCTCCGAAAAGGTTTCGGGTGGGCATGGGGTAATGCACACCACTATATGCAATGGTGGAATAATATTCATCGAAGATATTATTGATCCCTGTGAACACCTTCCATCCCTTGCATTCATATGTAAATTTAAGATCCAGCACCTCATACCCTCCCAGTTTTTCGTATAGGTTGTTATCACTGTCATTCCCGTCAAAACAGGAACCCACAAAGGTCCCTGTAAGATGAAACAGGAGATGGCGGGAGATTTGCCATTCGAGCCCAACCGTGGCCTTGTGTCTGGGAACTAGGGGAATGAAGGTGTCCCTTTTTTTCAAACGGGCATCGATATAGGAGTAATTCCCCCAAAGGTAGAGGTCGGGCATGGGATAGCACTTGACATCCATTTCCAATCCCCGTCGCAGGGTCTTTTCTTCATAATTCCGATTCACGGCAGTTCCGTTAGGATCCTCCATATAGTAGATTTCATCCTCCGTCTCCATCTGAAAAAGGTTGATAGCCAATTCCATGCGCCCCTTGATTCTTTGCCGTACGCCAATATCGATATGTTTTCCTTTCTGGGGATGCAGGTTCGGATCGGCCAGGGCCAGTTCATCCACATTGGGCACACGGAAACTGGTGGAAAGGTTGACATACAGGCTGGTATCATCATTCAGGTCATATAATATCCCTGTCTCATAGGCCTCGTTCGACCATGTACGGGTGAATACATCGCCATTGCTCCAGGTGATCGTGCGCTCGTCCTCACGGTATCGACCTTTAAGTCGATTATGCCTGTATCCCAGACGCCAGAGCACGTCATCATCCAATGTCCACTCATTGGCCAGAAAAAACCCCAGGTCTCTGATCATGCCGTTTTTTCTCTCATCATCTGAAAGCCTTTCGGTGACATACTCCGTTTCATAATGATCCAGCCCGCACCAGAATCGGTGTTCAGATCCCTTGAATCGATACGGAAGATTATATTGCACTGAAAGGGGCCTTGTATCCTCATCGATCCGATTCATCTGCTCCGCCTCTGACTTTAGTTCTGTGAATCCCAAGATATAGGGATTTCTCCTGGAACGGTATCCCCTTTGAACACTCAGAACTCCAAAGGGTCCGGTTTCTATCTCCATGCCAGCAGTCAGATTCCTGTCATTTGTCTTACCATAGTCTTCCGGCCTGGATGCAGTCCTTCTCAATACCTTTGAGTCCAGATATGCCCTGTTGATAAGTGGTCCGGGCAGTCCATATCTGTCCTCATGGATGGACCCCTTCAATGATAGTCTGATATGGTCGCCCCATTCATATCCGGCTTGAATGGAGGCATCCCTTTTCTCGATTCCGCCATTCTCCCGGTATCCATCGGAATCATAATAATCCGCACTTCCATTGAACATCAGATTCGAGATCGGCCTGTTGAAGGATACACGAAAATCATGGGTCTCATAACTGCCATAGGAATAAAAGGAATGAAAATCAGACTTTCGTTCTCCCTTTTTGGTTATGATGTTTATAACACCACCAACGGCACCATCACCGTAGAATACTGACCCTCCGCCTCGGAGGATCTCTATCCGCTCGATCCGATCAAGATGGATGGAGGAAAGGTCCGGATCTGCCAGGTCCGGAGGATTGAGTCTCACCCCATCCACCATTATAATGATATTGCTGCCGGAGGTGGCCCCCATGCCCCGGATGTCTACACCGGCCCCTTTATCATGACCAAAGAGGCTTTTAAGGATTATGCCCGACTCTCTCGAGAGGAGATCCACAATATTGTTACTGGGTGCCTGTTGTATATCCTCTTTGGTTATGACGGTGACGTTCTTGGGTATTCTGCGGATCGGTTCCTCAATCTTGGAGGCTGTGACCACAATCTCATTCAATTCAAATCTGGGGGCATCATTGGGCCTTCTTCTTGAAGCATATACTCCCTGGGCATAAGTAATGCTGCTGTATCCCAGAACAAGAATCGTCACAAACGGGGCTATTCTTATATTGATATCCTGAAATATGGTCAATGTCCTTACCCAAATCAGTTATTGCCATAACTCGATAACCAAACCAGGGGATAATATCCTGATCCCCAGTTCAATGAAAAGGAGGCAGGATAACCTCGAAAAAGGTTGCCAGTATCCAATCCACCCGGATTTATTGTTTGATAAGGCATTCCGAAGCCGGTTCGTGAGTAATTCAAAAAATTGCTCGAGAATGAATTGGCTTGAATGTATCCAATAGATGCATTACCGCTGAGATAAGCACCAGGAAGATAAGAGTTCTGAGCAATCCGGGTGGAATAAACATTTCCCAGGCCGGACAGGGGGGCATATGAATTTGGATAGCTCCCCAATGCATATGAACTGTAGCCTACGCCGAATAGATAACTATTCAGATATGATCCTATCGACCCGAAGTAATTTGGGGTAAGAAGACTGCCTGATGGATAGAGACCGAAATAGCCGGGAAATATAAATGTGTCGTAAGATCCTTGAGTTTCCGTGGATGGGTATTTGAAAGTCAAATGATCCATACAGAAAAAGGCTGGGGTATTCATTCCCCAATCACCCGTATCAGAGGAACTCAGAATAAATTCCAGGCTTTTTACCTGGCCGAGGCTGCTCAGGTCCGACCATATCCAGGTATTTATTATATCCGTGCCATCTGCAAGAAGGAGATCCACACTCCCTGTCACATTGCCGGATCCATCCTTGCCCGTAATGGTCAATAAAAACCAGTCCTCGCTTTCGAATTTTTTGGCATATGCATCCCCGTTCAGCATTGAATTGTAGGCATAACTGTTATTGGTAAAATAGGCCTCTTCAACTTGACACACTGAAGGAAATGTAACGGTCGGAGGGGTGGGGGCAAAAGAACTGCAGTAGCCAATAACATAGTTGCTGCTTCCTCCGGATCCTTCTCCTGTAATCGCAATGTATTGGGAATTTTGCCAATCGGTTGCACTCGTGTCAGTCCTGTTCGAGTAAGAGAATCCATCCCAGCTCTCATACGTGGTATCATAATTATTGTTGAAAAAGGCCTCCTGACTTATAAATCCTCCGGATGCATCGGAGCCGTTCCAATATGATTCCACATCAAGAGAAAGGTCCTCGAAATCGATGACATCTGCTTGAGCCATTGTCATTCCAAATAAGAAAGAAAATGCTACACATATGAAAATCAACCTTTTCATCTCAAATCTCCTTATGATTTAAATTATTTTGATCAATGGATTAAGGATATTTTTCGATACTCGAGGTCTTGGGAGAACACTAAGAATCGCATGCTAACAATCAAATAGTGAGCATCAAATCGGAAGCATCAAAAAAAATCCCCGGACCTGTTTTTTCAGGTCCGGGGATGCCGTTTTCCATCCACCTCTGATCGATTACCATTGACCCCTTTCCGCGAGGGCCGTTTACAATAATCTATATCAACACGGGTAGGTCTTCTGGCTTCCGGATCATCCTAATCACCGTGCCTTCCCATCCTATAGGACAGTGGCATGGATACGGCTTTAGTCCCCGGTTACAGCGGCGGGTCCGCAACGGTCTTTCACCGTTTTCCCTTACCCCGCATTATTTGAGAATTTTTTTACTGATGGTCAAAGCCACCGACAAGGTCGGTAGTAGTTTAAACCAAAAATATTCTACACTAATATATGGATTGATGGACTCGTAAAAATCCAAAAAAAGTCATTGCGATATACTAGTAAAAACTCATGCATTGAGTCATTGCGAGGAGCGCAGCGAAGAAGCAATCTAAAAAAAGAGATTATGCAACATGATATCTCTATTTCTATCACTAAAAGGATCGATAATCAACTGTCTAATATCTCTAATATCTCCAATCGAACAAACTAAAGTGGAGCATGGAGGGGGATCCGGAGTCGGATGACATCCTGAACTGTGGCATCGGAAGGTTAAAATCCGTTTTCTGTCCGTTAAAATAATAGAGTGCCCGTGTCTGTGAAGCAAATCCGAAACCTGCACCGACAAATGCCCCTATGGATGCCCCGATCCCCAGATTCCTTCCCCAGTCATCGCTATGTGAGTCACCATC
>JBLIRM010000097.1:0-12331 GCA_049472295.1 bacterium
GGGTCTTTACGCCGTTTCTGAATGTGGCTGCTTCTACTAGTTACAATACTCTAGGTATCCCGACATTTCCGTATTTCGGGTCACCTTATCAGACGACGTTCCCGTATACCACATTGCCGGGTACTCCGATTCCTTATGCAAGGTTTGATTATCCGACTTATACATACGGAGATCCCAGTTTCTATTTAGCTTGGACACTTTTACAATAACTGAAAACAGACATTCTTAAAAAGCGAGGTGTATTAATATGAAGAATGTAATGAAGACTTTAATGGTTTGTTTGGTTGTGACCTTGGTATTTACTATGGTCAGAACAACAGCCATGGCTCAATTATCATATGGGTTCCCTCCGCTCTGGAACTATCCGGCGTTTTCAACTCAACCGCAGGTGGTACCTACTGTAAGCAGCTCAACAGGGGACATCCTGATTGACAACTTTGAGTATTGGGACAGCCCGTACAATCATGGCTGGATACAGATGGAGCCTGCCTATCCGACATACGGATTCGGCATGGGCTATGCCACCATATTCAACACGGTTTTAGATCTTCAGGAAGGAAGCCGTGTTCTGGATGTGTATCGTCCGGCATCTATCTTCCTGTTGGGTACACCCTATGCACAACACAGGATTGCCCGCGGTATCGGTGTCGACGCAAAGACACATGGTGTGATCAGCTTCGATTTCAGGGCGCCCCTGGGCATCGAGCCCTGGGACATCTTCCAAATGGTCATCGCTTGCTCAGATGTCGATGAAGACCCGATCAACATCACACTCGTTCCTACAGGGGTTAATACCGGCGGCAACAACACCCAAAGCATGTATGGAACCACAATTACACGCGACGGTGACAATATCACTGTCCAGCTAGGACGTGGTCTGCTGGATGGTTCATGGCACGCTGTGTGGCTCGATCTGGTGGACACGGTTCAAACGGCCTATGATTTGGACATGCCAAGTGATCCTAACGGTTACAAAATCCAGAGCATTGATTTCGTACAGGTCAGCGGCCAGATGTTCCGTATGGACAACCTCATGTTCAGGGTCGGCGCTGGTGCTTCTCAGTTGATTAATCCCCCTGATCTTTTCGAAATGGGCCCGCTGTATGCTCAAATTTTCGAGCCTTACACCTATATTTTCGTAGCTGATTATGACGGCGCGGGAATCGAAACCGTGGTGGATGGCAATGAAGTGGAATTAGGTTCAATCATGGAGTTCTTACTGGATCCGGTCGACTTCTTTATTTACGGTGACGCTAATGACACGACTGATGAGGTATATCAATACTATGTGGATGAATTGGGTGCCGATCCGAATCTGTTCGGTGAAAATGATCCGAATGTTGCGGAGGCTCTCGGACTGCCCTTCTTCATCGTAGACTTCAATATGCCCGTCTTTGCCGATCCGAACCTGAGATTTGGTGGAAACCAAGCAGATCTAATTAGGAATTCCGGAACCCTGGGCTGGAATGCAACAGTCAACGGCTATGGTGCCAATGGTATCCAGGCATTCCTGCTTGAACCGCTTTCTACCGTTCCCTATGATGGTATGCCGACCTATCTGCCTGCTCACTATAATGCTATTGAAGCGGCTTTGTTATATCAAAAGCCCTCCTTCCCACCCGGGGCCGTACTTGCGCTTGAAGCTGCGCTGTGGAACTCCGGTATCTCGGTCTGGCCGAATGTTGCGGCTCTGAACTATACGCCGAAGTATTTTGAGGACATGATTATTACAATCGAGGTTAGCAACGGGGCACGTTCAGATGTAAGGACATTACCCATTAGTGTGGTCAATTACCCGGTGGAGAATTACGCGCCTGTGCTGCAGTTGAATATTGATGATCAGATCTTCTATGTGGGTGAGCCTGGTGTATATCTAATCAACTTCATCGATCCTGACTGTTTCGTCTTCTCACAGGCTTACAATCTGAACGGTCAGACACCGGCCACCACTCATGTGCCTGCGAATACCCCCGGCATGACACCCAGGGACGATATGTCCCAACTGACATGGAACATGACCATCAATGGTCTGCCATCCTATCAGTATGGCCCATGGGTCAACAGCATCATCAATCAGTGCTCAGGTATCATCACCTGGACTCCTCAGTTTGAAGGGGCTTATGATGCAGTGGCGACCTGTTCGGACAATCGTGGCGGCACGGCCTTTGGTGAGATCACCATCTTCTGTGTGAACAGAGGCACATGGTTGAATCATCCGCCCATCATTATAGGTGCTCCTACAGAGCCTATTACCATGGTTGCGGGACAGGAGTTCATCCTCGATACCCCCACTTTCAAAGTGGAAGATCCGGATGGCGATGAGATTTACGCATCCTGCAACATCGGCACCTGTGGACGCGGTTCAGCTGGTAATTTCTTATGGAAATTCCAGAGCGACTTCCCAGGCTCCTATATGGTAGAAATCGTCTTCTATGATATCAGAGGCGGTTATGCAGTGATGGAATTCTTCGTGGACGTGAAACCATGGTGGAGTTATCCATCTGCATTTTTACCGTAAGGTTTACCTGAACGGTTATTCAAAAGAGGGTAGCGGTATAACCGCTACCCTCTTTTTTTATAAAAACAAGTTTGATGGACTCGTAATAAGTGATTCTTCTAAAAAATGCTTGATCGGATTGGCTTAAGACATAAGAACCAGAAGAAGAATTGATCAAATGGGTGGCTGGTGACAAGGGGTATTGTTCTTTTGATTTTTTGAGGCATTTTCGTCTATCCGACGGATCATGATCTCCATGACCTGTTGAATACTCAAATCAGTTGTATCTATAATCTCTGCATCAGGGGCTACCATCAAGGGAGCAAATGGCCGGTGACTATCGTTATGGTCCCTTGCTTTCATGGATGCGATGATTTCATCAAGGACCACATCCATTCCCTTCGCCTTTAATTCCTTGTATCTTCTCAATCCTCTTGCCTCTGCTGAGGCATCCAAATAAAACTTGTAATCCGCCTGAGGAAATACAAAGGTTCCGATATCACGGCCGTCCATAACCACCCCTCCTGCATCTCCCATTTTCTGCTGTGTCCGGATCATGCTCCTTTTGACACCCGGAAGTGCGGATATCTTTGAAGCACCCGAACCGATCTCAGGACTCCGAATGACATGGGTCACTTCGTGGCCATCGATCATCACCCGGACCGAATCCTTTTCCATATCAATGGCTATGGGCTTGGACTCGATCAGATTAATCAATGCCTCTTCATCTGACCATTCAATCCCCATCCTTTGGGCCAACCAAGCTGCAGCTCGATACATGGCCCCGGTGTCAATATAAGTCAAACCATATCTGCGTGCGATGGCCTTTCCGATGGTGCTCTTCCCAGCGGCAGAAGGTCCGTCAATGGCAATGATCCATCTCTTGTGATGATTAATCTCGGTCATTTTTCATCCCAACAGTTACATGTGCTCGAATGATCCGTAACAAAAAAATGTATTAAAATATTGATCTCCTCTGAATCCATCCCATAAAACAACAAAGGATTATAGCATGGTTTGATCCACGGAGCCAGATTGGTTATAATTCTGGGGTTATTGGATTCGAGCACCAACCGAACGGCAATTTTTCCATTATCTTCTAAGTAACACCCCTGATCTACCGATCACAACGAAGGATGAAAGTTTTAAAACAAATAATTACTTGAATATTTTCATATAAACTTAAAATAATGCCACTTCGGGGCGTCACGAAAAATGGAAATATGATACTATTATAGAGACTAAACCCCTTGCCGCTTTAGTGCGCCACGAATCATGAAAATATAATTTTCAATGGGTTTTGTGATCTGTTCGGAAAAAATTTACTTTTGGGATTCAGCCCGGCCTTCCGGGTGCTGCGCTAATTATTAAAACAAGGATGATTAATCATGTATGACTTTCAGAAAATATTCCCGCCGCCTCAAGGGGAACCGATTCATATCGAAAATAAAAGGGTGATCACACCCGATCAACCGATTATTCCATTCATATCCGGAGACGGAATCGGACCGGATGTGTGGCATGCTACCCAAATTGTACTGGATGAGTCTGTCAAAAAAGCATATCAAGGATCGAGACGGATATCCTGGTTTCAAATCCATGCGGGCCTTTCTGCTTTAAAGACCTATGGTGAAGATAACGTCTTACCGAATGATACCATAGAGGCCATCAAGATGTTTAAAGTGGCCATCAAGGGACCACTTACAACACCCGTGGGAGGTTATCCCTATGTATGTCTGGCATGCGCCGAGGAGCAGGGGAAACCCGACCGGCCCAGGCCGAAAACCTGTCAGAAATGCGGATCTACTTATGTGACGAAACGTTTTCGTTCTCTGAACGTGATCCTGAGGCAGGTCCTGGATCTGTATGCATGTGTCAGGCCCGTTCGATGGTATGCGGGTGTACCAAGTCCGGTCAAATCTCCTGAGAAATTGAATGTCGTCATATTCAGGGAAAATACGGAAGATGTCTATGCAGGCATCGAGTTTGCGTCCGGGAGCAAGGAGGCCGATGGCCTGATCCATTTCCTGAGGGAAGAATTAGGTCAACGGATCAGGGAAGGAAGCGGCATCGGTATAAAGCCCATCAGTGCCTTCGGCAGCAAACGCCTGATCCGGAAGGCCATTTTGTATGCCTTAAGACATCACCGCCCCAGTGTTACCATGGTTCATAAGGGCAATATCATGAAATTCACCGAAGGTGCATTCCGTGATTGGGGTTATGAACTGGTGAGGGAGGAATTTGAAGGAAAGGTCATACCGGAATCCGCACTCTCGACCCATGGAAAGCCTAAAGGCAAAGTAGTGATCAAAGACCGTATTGCGGATCAGATGTTCCAACAGGTACTTCTGAGGCCGGAAGAATACCACGTCATTGCAACACCCAATCTGAATGGCGACTACCTTTCCGATGCCTGTGCCGCACAAGTGGGAGGCCTGGGCCTGGCCCCGGGTGCCAATATAGGGGATGATCTGGCACTGTTCGAGGCGACTCATGGAACAGCCCCCAAATATACCGGTCAGGACAAAGCCAATCCCAGCTCTCTAATGCTCTCCGGTGTGATGATGCTGGAGCACCTGGGTTGGCAAGAGGCAGCGGATATGATTATCAAGGCACTTGAGCGAACCATCGGGCAAAAAAGGGTCACCTATGACCTGGAACGCCAGATGACCGGGGCCACACTGCTGAAATCCTCTGAATTTGCCAAAGCCATATGTGAGAATATGGATTGATCAGCAGAAATCGACATGCTGCGCACCCAATGAAAGATATTTCTCAAGGGTGCTTCTGTGGCAGGTCAAAACAATAACCTGTCTTTCCTTTGCAAACGCTTCCAGTGTCCGGATCGCCCTTGGATTCCTTTGGTCATCAAAATTGACGAATATGTCATCCATGATGACCGGCATGGGCTCGCTTCGGCTCTCATACTCCTTGATCAGACCCAGCCGCATGGCAAAATACAACTGTTCTCTTGTGCCCCGGCTCATTTCCGTCACACCCTTTGGATTGCCATGCCGCTGCCTGATCAACAGTTCATCACTGTCTAAGGGCTTGACAATGGAGGCGTATCTGTGATTCGTTACGGATGAAAATATATGATTTGCAGCCTTTATCACCTCGGGTTGTCTGGTGTTTTCATATTTTGAAATGGCCTTTTCCAGCAACAGCATGGCCATTTTTGCTTTCACCCAGTCCCTTGAGCAGTCCCTGAGTTCCTGTTTTTTGAACTCTGATTCATTTTGCAGATTCAATAGCTCCTTGCTCGAAGCCAGGATTTCGATCTGGTTGTTCAATTCTCCGATGGATTCCTTTCTGGCGTCCCGCTCCCTGATAAGCACCTCTGTCTCGCCTTTCAGGCCCATCAACCCCTGTGCCAGATCCTCAGGATTCGTATCAGACATCGACGTCATAAACCGATGGTAATCCTCACCCATGCCCACTGTTAACTGGATAAGCTCCTTGCATCTTTCACTCTCATCTTTCAATGCCCTGCATCTCTCGAAAACCTGATATTTTTCCCTGAGATCCTTCTCGTCGGGGACCCCGAAAGAGGCAATATATCCCTGAATCTCTCCCTCTTTTTTCGCCATCTCCTGATGCAGCCCTTTGATCTCCTCTGACAATTCCCTCACCTGCATTTCGAGCCCTGTCTTTTTCCCTTTGATCTCTTTTGCATCATTGAGCAGTTCGCCGATCTGCCTGATATTGATATCCATATCCTCACCCAATCTGGGCTTCTCTATACACGGAGAGATTCGATCGTATAATGCCTGCACCCTCTGAATCGTTTCCTGCATCTGTTCAATCCTCTCATCCGATTCATCGATCCTTGCCAGATCCGATCGTATATTCTGAATGGTCCGGATCGTCTCGAGTGCGCCTTTTGGGGAAAGCATTTCATAAAGATTCATTTGTCCCAGGAATGCCTTCCATTCTTCCTTAACCCGGGTTGACTCGGATCGGGCCTGGACCAATTCCTCCTGGTATGTCTCCTCCAATGGGTCCTTGATCCCTTTTTTCAGGCGCCCTCTGCTGATCAGTATGGAAAAAAGTAATCCCACACAGAGGATGATCCCGGAAAAAACCGCAAGGGAAACGGATATATATATACCCGAGATCACACCAATCAGGCCAAAGGCGGTCATGCAATAAATGGCATATCTATACATATCAGGCCCTGAAAACCCCTGGTATATTCCGGAAGATTTGATGTCTCTGTGGCGTGCCAATTTATCCTCGGCACGACCCAATCTGGTCCCGGCCTCATCTAATTCCTTTTCAAAGCCCCTGATCCGATCACTCTCCAATAGGGTCAATTCATAATCCCTGATCCTATCCTCAGACCATCCCTCCCCCATCCTCTCGATTTCAGTCCGGATCTTCTCAGCCAGGTGTGCCCTTTTCCTCTTTTCAATAGTTATATTCCCGGAATCCGACCGATATTTTTCGCTCAATCCGAGTAATGAAAGCACTGCAGCTTCCTGTTTAAGGAGATCTTCGTTGTGATGCAACCCTTCTTTCTGAAGTTCAAGGCCTTTAAGCCTGGGTTCATCCTTTTCATGGATCCTTTTACTCAGGTCGGAATGCTCCCTTTTCAAGGTATCCAGTTTTTCCAGAATATCCTCCGGAAAATCAGGGACACATTCCAACTGAGACAGCTCGGAATCCGCCTTTACCAGCTTCAGATAAGCAGGATAAAGTTTATTTTTGTTCTCGAGCGATTGTTGATCCCTTTGCATCTTTCGTATTCGCCCATCAAGGTCCTTGACCTCCTCGATCAGTCTGCTTCGGGAATTGACCAGATGATCATATTTTGAGAGGTTCCCCTGTATGTCCCGTATTTGTTTCTCCAGATGTTTGATGCTGCTGTAAATCTCCGGTATCCTTTGCGTTGATCCCCGGGGCCTGTAGAGGGCGTCTGCCGCTGCCCTGAACGCGCCCTTGATATCGTCCAGGGATATACCACCCAATCCAAGCCCTGCTCCGTAGATAAATCCCTTGACCTTCTCTTCCTGAAGAGACTTTACCTCCTGCAGCTCATCCAGTCCAATGGCATAAACATTTTCAAAAAAGGTCCTGGTGATGTGATCCAGAATCTGACTCACAGCATCCTGTCCGCTAAACTCATGTGAATCCATGAGAAGGCTGACCTGACCTCCGTGGGTCCCTGTGGTTCTTGCAATTGTCACCATCTTCCCATTCTTTAATTCACACACCAGTTTACCACCATAGGGACCGCCCGCAAGAGCAGGATAGGGATTGGTCCCTGGAGAGGAGCGTGGGAAACCAAAGAGTATGCGTCTTATAAATTCAAGGATCGTACTCTTGCCGAATTCATTATCACCATAAACGATATTGATCCCCGGTCCCAATCCCGCTATATGCCGATCGGAAAAGATTCCGAAACCGTCGATATGAATCTCCCTGATCTGCATCTATGAGTCCTTCACCATCATGTCCAGTGTCCAGTTCCTGGCCTCTTCGGCAAGTTTCAACAGATCATCCATGGATAATTCCTCGAGATGCCTTCGCCCCTGCCAGTGGTCGAACAATGGGATCAAAGCCTTGCGGATCTCCGGCCAGAGCTCGCTTTTTTCATCTGCCAGTTCATCATACAGGGATATGATATCCGAGAGAAAATTGTTGCCCTGCCTGAGGGCATCCATATCATAATGCCCTGCTGTTTTCAGGATGAGCCTTTCAAGCCAGATCCACGGATCCCGGCCCTCAAAATGTCCACGCACCTCCTGTAAAAGCGCTGCCACATTATTCCCCTTTTGGAGTTCCCTGTGCAGTTCGGTTCTCCCTGTGAGTGATAGACGGGTGAGGGCGTGCCTGCGATCCATGCCATCCGCGATCCCTTCGCATCTTTCCTTGATTGCATGCATTACATCATCATGTGTGGAGGCATTGGATATATCCAAATAATCGGAGATATAACGCACCACGTCGGTCGGAACAAACATGGTCTGGCATGATCCGTCCGGATGCAGCGTAACGAGGCAGCAGCCCCTCGGGCCGGTCTCCCTTGGATTGGTTGCCTGTGAATTGCCCGGATAAACGATGGCCGGATGACTCTCTTTTAATATGAGATGATTGTGGACATGCCCCAGGGCCCAATAGTCCATCCCCCTGGAGGAAAGATCTTTAATGGAGGCAGGGGCGTATGGCTCATGCCCGGTGTTCTTCCCCACGTTGGTGTGTAAGAGTCCGATGGCAGGGGCTTCATGATCATTGTTTTCAAACTGCAGGGAAAGGTTATCCGTGATTGCCCTTTCGGAAAAACTGATACCAAAGATCCTTGCAATGACACGCCCTTCCTTGATTAAAGGATGATGGGTCACCCCTTCCCCGCCGAAGACGGTCACCAGTTCTGGCCACTCCAATGAAGCGGACCAGCTATCCAGAGGATCATGGTTGCCGTAAACCACGAAACTCGGTATCCCTGCATCCGAAATGCGTTTCAATCCATTGCGAAATCTGATCTGGGCATGAAGGCTTTTGTTGGCGCTGTCGAATATATCCCCTGCTATTAAAACACAGTCCACCTCTTCCCGAATCGCCAGATCGATGATATTCTGAAAAGAACGATAGGTGGATTGATAGAGGATCTCCCTCAATTCCGGATGCACCTCCGATATCCCCTTAAATGGGGTGTCGATATGGAGGTCCGCACAATGGATGAATCTGACTGCTTGCATGCCCTGTCCTATGTATGAATAGCCTGCCTTGGGAGCAATCTTATATGCCTTTCAACAAATCCCAAAATTTTATAACATACATTTCAGTATATTCAATCCAAAAGGTTAAAATAAAACAGACATTTTCGCAACCCCTGATTCAGAAATATTCATAAATACGGATATTTTGTACTTCAGACGGTCACAAATTGATTTTTTCCACCACGGATAAAGCAGAGATATAGGAGACACTTAATCAAAAATTCTGCGTTCTCTGCGAACTCTTCGGCGAATTTCACAAACACAAAATATGCCCTTGTAAATTATAAAAGTGTACAGGCAGAAAAAATTTCCGAGCGGGATCATCATAGGGAGGGAAATGGATTGCAATGCACCGGATTTCAGCTTGTGGCAACCCTTTTCACCCCGGCCACTCCGGCCAGAGCATCGATCAGATCATATTCCATATTGTCTCGAAACCGGACACTGATATAGTAGCTGATCTCATTTTTAGGGATATATTTATCAAAATCAACCTTCAGAATATTTGCACCGAATTCCTTGAAGACCCTTTTGATATCGTCCAATCCACCAAGTCCGTCTTCCATCAGGATATCAAAATGATGATACCAGTCCTTCTTCAAGAGACGGTCCACGGGTAGTTTGAATAATAACAAAGATGCAAGAGAGATGATCGTTACCAGGATTGCCGGCATGTAGTAACCACACCCTACAGCAAGGCCCAAAGCCGCAGAGACCCATAAACAGGCTGCAGTGGTCAAGCCCCAGATGCTCCCTCTGCTTTGAATAATGGTGCCTGCACCGATAAATCCGATACCCGTCATCACCATAGCAGCAACTCTACTGGGGTCCACCCCGCTGCTATAATTGGACGTATTGTAAATTTTAAATAAATCATATATATGAAGCGATACCATCATCGTCAGGGCAGATCCGATCGACACCAGGAGATGGGTTCGAAAACCCGCAGGCCGACCATGGTGTTCCCTTTCCAGGCCGATTACCCCACCCAAGACTGAAGCCATAACCAAACGGATAATCATGGTTAATATATTCATAGGTCCTCCTCATTACGGTTGGGATTTAAGCCCTTACTGCCTTGGATCAATATAACACAATCATGCACCCGGTCATCCCTGACTGAGGATTTAATGCTTCCTTTATTCTTTACGGATGAATCGGAAGGATACTTCAAATCTATATCGTCATTTCACTCTCACATCCCTTTAAATACCGCTGTCAATATGATGTTTTACCGGCAGCCCTTGACAATGAAATATGCCGCTATGGATTGATCTTCTGATTCTCAACAAGGAAATCCACAATCTCATCGATCTTGTCCTCCGGCACGATCTCAGGGTCATATCCATTCATTTCCTTTACGATTTCCCTCCAGGCGGGCGGGCTAAAACGTTTTCCATAAATCTCTTTGGCGTCATGGCATGGCAGGCAATGTCGATCTACAGGGGACGCATCTTCGGCCCCCCGATAGGGTTGGGGCACATGGGTCAAACTCAGATAATAAAGGATCTGGGCCATTTCATCCCCGGTGATTCTGGGCTCTGCCAGTATAAGCATCTCATTCAGAACCTTTTCCCATGCCTCTTTACTTCGGGGCTTCATGATGTCTTTGATCATATGACATGTTGAGCATTTCGTGATGAAAAGCTCCTTGCCGAACCTTTCATCCAGCATGCGCTCGGGAAGCTCCGCATGAGAGATATAGGGCAGTTGCTTGGACCTTCTGATGATAAAATAGCCGGCAGTCAAACCCACAAGAGTAAAGGAAATAAGATACACACTGAATCCTATTAGAAAGAGGTTTTTGCCCAATCTCGGGAAGAAACGTGGGATTATGACCTTCAGAAAGAGGAGAAGAAATAGAATCAAAGCCAGGGATATATGAAGGGTGATCCGAGACGGGGGCTCTTCCCAGTATTTTTCCAGTTTCCCCAGCATAAACAAAAGCATGGCTATGAACAGGATCACATAGATCCATCCGGCAATCCTGTGCATTTTTCTATAGAGTTCAGGCTTCGCAGGCTGATGGGCCCCCATGATTGACATCATGACATAGACTGTAAAAGCACCCACAAAAAGGAAAACGATACTGATTATTGTACTGGTCAAGGGGGGCATATTTCCCTCGCTTTCTTGATCAAGAAGCGTCAAAGATATGGATATATTCAGACAGATCGATTGACCATTTATTATATTTACCTGACAGGGTTTTCGCAATGACACAATAAATGACAATTTTAAAAAATATGGAAAGGCCTTCGTACCGCTGTTTAACAGGAGGCGTCATTATGTTTAATCTGACACAGGACTGGATTGCATATATTTTTGTTGCTTTTTCTATTGGATTGGGGACATATTTCATAATCATGGCAGGAAGGGCCAATAATGAAAAATTGCAGAACAGAGGGATGAAAAAAAACAAGGGGATGGAAAAAGAGGAAAAGGCCACAAAAAAAAATTAAAATACAAGCAGTTTATGCTATACCTATTGACAAATCTGATTTTTTATTTCATATTCTATTTACATCTAATATTTCCCATCATTTGTATTAACATCGCTTCGATTTAGCATCTCATCTTAGCTTCTCAGAAACTTCATGAAATCTGTTGCTTATAAATGATCATCATTCAATGAATATATTTTGAATCTTCAATCTTTTGAATGAATCAAACCGAAAAAGGGGCCTGGGAGAAAAGGGTGGCCAGGGCTCCGCAACATATTTAACAGTTTAATTTTCCCCCCCTATTGTTGCGGAGCCCTTTTTTTTCTTCTCCCATTCCAACCTAAATTATCCTGTTGATTTGAGTCCAACCTGTGACACAACTACGAATTGATTTTTTTAAAGGTCTCAATAAAAAACGAACCCTCATTACGTCTATTGAATATGTGGGAGGATTTATAAGAAATCTTTTATACTGTAAAAATATGATAGTACCTTAAAGCAAGGGGGGTGCTTATGCAAGGGAAGATCCTATTGGCTTTTCATAGCAAACAATGAACTACCCATGCAGCAAGCTGCAGGGAATTTCCAAGCTAAAAAAGAGAGGAGAAAAAGAAATGAAAATGAAAAATTGTAAACGATTAACATTCTTTTTAGTGATTTTCGTTTGC
>JBLIRM010000098.1:0-12330 GCA_049472295.1 bacterium
TCCCTCTTTCCTCCTTGATCCTTGCCTTTGGTAATCTCTGTATACCCTAGGGCCGGTCAGGATAAGATCAATGTCATAGTTGTGGGACCAGTTCTCTTCTGATCCGAATTCCTCATTATGATAATAGGTCTGAGTGGTGGAAAGGATAGAGTTCATATTCATCCAGTGATTGATAGGTGTTTGTAAACCAAACCTTGGATTAAAGGTATAATCCTCCCCTGATCCTCGCCCCTCAGGTAAATCCCATTCCATGTGAGAAGCCGAAAGACCAAAACCCCAAAAGGGAGAAAGCCCTGTTTGTGACTTAATCACAGGGCTGAATTGGAAATGGCCGGCAATCTTGGGCAATTGATGAAGATCCGACTTGTTTGGATCGAGCAGGGTGCGGATATGTTCCCACTCAGAAGAGACACCCAGACGCGATTTTTGGATACTCACAAATGCCCTGGATTCTCCGATACTCTGATCCCTGGTCGCACGATCGAATGAAAATCTTTGATCGAAGTCCCTTTCTGTAGCATAATGGACATCAACCACCCCCCTTTTTCTGTCGGATCGGCCTATATCCACTGATAGGTCCGCCTTTCCATGAATCTTTTCCGGACTGTCCTCCCTGAGAAGATAGAATTTGGCTTCCGACCCCCGGCTTTCTGTCCCTGGGGTATATTTCCAACCGGTGCCGAGTCCGATCCCTGTTTTTGTAAAAATATCGAGGAATAAACGGCCTTCGGTATTTTTCGTCACTGGCCAGGTAAAAAGATTTTTAAGAAAGAAACCATGCCTGCTTGAATGCCCGGCCTCCGGGGGCTGCAAGCCGGTGCTCCCTGAATGCCAGATGGGAAGATAGGCTGTCGGGAGATAAAAAACAGGAATCCCTTTGAACCACATGGAGAGATGACGGATCTTTATGGATTTGCCGGGTTTCAGGAGCCCCTCTTTCCCCCGGATCTCCCAGGGAGGCCTTTCACCAAAACAGTTGGTAAATTTGGGCTTCACCAAAAATATGGTATTCGGGTCTCTCTTTTCTCCTTTTTCACAACCCAGATAGCCTGATGGCTCCAGCCACATATCCGGACCCTGTATTCGCCACCACCCCGATTGGATATTGAATTCTGCAAGGTCTGTATCCAGACGGGATCCCTGAGGAAGATAGATGTGAACATCCCCGGTTGCCAAACCTTCTCCTGATGCAAGATCCATTTCTATATCCTCGGCAGTTAGCCTGAGTCTTTCACTGGTCATGTTCACATCCCCTTTTACAAAGAGCTTCTGTAGGGAAACATGGTATTCAAGCCTCTGGCTGTAAATATAGACCGGCGTTTTTTCGGCAAAACCCGTCAGAGGAGAATATAAGAGAAGGATTATGAGCATTGGAAGCAGGAGGATGTATGTGATCGGAATGTGGCGGAATTCAGGCATGGATAAAAAGATATTTTTTTTGTGGCAGCTTTCAGGGGTTTTTGAATTAAGGGCATAACAGATCATAATCTATTCGGTCATGACCTTTGCAACCTTAGCAGGATAGGGTGTGATATCGAGATGCGCCATGGTTTCACCCACGGTATAGAGGGAACCGGTTACAAGAATGAGGTCTGTGTTTTTGGCCAGCGTTTTTGCTTTCAGGATTGCTTCGGATATATTTTGGGTGATCTGGATATGTCTGCCCTCTGTGAGTCCGTTATTCAATATGATCTCATACAGATCATCAGGTGTTGCGGCCCGATCGGAATCGGGTGCTGTGAGAATGACGTGGCTGGCAAGGGGCACAGTGGCCCTGCAGATGCCCGCAATATCCTTGTCTTTTAAGATCCCGAGCACCATGATGAGATGTTTATAGCGAAAGCGTGTCAGGATGGTTTCAGCCAGGTTCTCTGCAGCGGATGGATTGTGGGCGCCATCCAGGATGAAATATGGTTTTCTCGAGACGATCTGGACCCTTCCAGGCCAAACTGTTTGTTTAATGCCATCTTTGATTGTCCTATCCTCAATCTTCACACCCTTATCCCTTAAGCGTTCAATGACTTCAATAGCCAGAAATGTGTTTTGAATTTGAAATCTTCCGCAAAGGGGCAAGGAAATTGACAAAAAGGGAATACCTGCACGCGCGATATGAATCTCCGGCGCAGGGGGGTTGTCTTCGAATGTCGATGATTCGGAAAGGGATTCGGCTTGAAGTTTTCCTTCCTCATAAGAATACAGTTCAGACACCAGAAAGAGTGGCGCACCCGCGGATCTGCATTTTTGCCTTATCACATTCAGGGTTTCTTCCTGTCTTGCGCCACAAACCACAGGACATCCGGGCTTGATAATACCTGCTTTCTCCTTTGCAATCTCACCCAGAGTTTTTCCCAAAAATTCCTGGTGATCCAGGGATATATTGGTGATGATCGTGGTTTGAGGAGAACATACATTGGTGGCATCCCATCTGCCGCCCATCCCCACCTCTATTACTGCCCAATCCACCCCTTGCCGGGAGAAATAAGAAAAGGCAAGGCAGGTCACAGTCTCAAAATATGTAGGATGTGAGTCAGTAAAATAAAGATTCTGGGTGATCTGTCTGATCTCTTCCGCTCCATTTTTGAGATCCTCTTCAGAGATGGGTATGCCATTCACCTGGATTCTTTCTGACAGATGAATCAGATGGGGTGATGTATAAAGGCCCACTTTAAAACCCGCTGCCTTGAGGATACTTGTAATCATGGCTGCAGTGGAGCCTTTGCCGTTTGTCCCTGCGACATGGATGATTTTGAAGTTCAGATGGGGATCGCCCAGGGCATGGAGCAGTTGTTTGGTATTATTCAGGCCGAATTTGATGCCAATTCGCTGGAGGTCATAAATGTAGTCGATGGCATTGGAGGCATTCATCTCTGAGTGAAAAAATCAAAAAGCCTGATCAGGACCTGTTTCATCTCTTTGCGGCTGCAAATGATATCGATCATCCCATGCTCCAGGAGAAATTCTGCGGTCTGAAATCCTTCCGGAAGTTGTTGACCGATGGTTTGTTCGATCACCCTGGGGCCGGCAAAGCCGATCAATGCCTTGGGTTCGGCAATAATGACATCACCCAGCATTGCAAAGCTGGCCGTGACTCCTCCGGTGGTAGGATCCGTCAGGATGGAAATATAAGGAAGTTTGGATTCGGCAAGGCGGGTCAAGGCAGCGCTCGTTTTTGCCATCTGCATCAGGGAGATCATCCCTTCCTGCATCCTTGCACCTCCGGAAGCAGCAACCGTGATAAAGGGGGTTTGGTCTTGGATGGCCTTTTCCACACCCCTGGATATCTTTTCTCCCACAACCGAGCCCATGCTCCCCCCCATAAATCGGAAGTCCATAGCACAGATGGTTACAAAATGACCTCCCATCTTGCCCTGGCTACTGATAAGGGCATCCGGCATGCCTGTTTTTTCCCGATATTCCTTGAGTCGATCCTTGTATTTCTTTCGATCCCTGAATTTAAGAGGATCTGCGGGGTTGATCTTTGAATCAAACTCCTCATATTCACCAAGGTCGTAGAGTTGTTGGAGCCTTTTTTTCACCGGGATAGGAAAATGGTAGTCGCATTTTGGGCAGATGTCATAGTTGCGATCAATCTCCTTAGTGTAGATGATCTCTTTGCAACTTTTGCAGCGCATCCATAGACCTTCCGGAATTTTCAGCCTTTTGTCTTCGAGGCTTTGTTGGACCTTTTTTCCTCTTCTAAACCACATATTTCACTCGGATAAAATAATATTGATTATATAAAATTATATCCATGAAAAAAAGTATATCCCTCGTTATCCAGCCATTCTCATTTTGAGCCTTCAGTATAAAGGTTGTGAGCAAATATATTTACTCCGCTAGAGGGGCAGACTTTTTAGTTTCATAAGCTCTATGCACTCTTAAAAGGTACTCGTAAAAAGTCATTTCGGTGCTTATAGTAATTTTTTGAAGGCTCTAAGGCTCCGCTTCGCTAAATTTGTCAAACCCGGGCTTCGCCCTCAGACAATAACAAACTTTAGCGCTCCGCTGCGCTAAGAGCCTTTTGCAAAAAATTCCAGATACGCTCCTCAATGACTTTTTTACGAGGTGATCAAACTCGATTCCCTCAAGACTTTTGCGATTTTATACGCTCCAACAAAACTTTGTCAGGCGGAGCAAAGCGGAGCTACTATGTTGCTCTTTCCAACTACAGAAAAGTCGGCAAAAAACCTCCCCATATCGCTCCGTAAACATGTCCGCTCAAGGGGATGGGAGGGGAATAACCTCTATCAAGGGATTATGTGTTTAACAGAGCGAAATTTTAAAAAAGCCTCCCTATAGGTTAAGTAAACTGTTTGCTCACAATGACGCGAACTATATCATTATAATTCATTTTCAGTCATATGATACGATGATCTGAAAAATCGGTAGTCATTTGTTTAGAATCACAGGAACTTGAGTATTCGAATCTATGATATAGAACATATCATAAAATGATTCTGATATACATATCTAAATTATAATAAATGATGGCATCATTTTTAGGCGAGTTAATAATATAAAGGGTTCTTCAGCTTGTCAAGAATTAAAGCTGTTAATAAATGCTCCACCACGGTTGAACATCGAGCAGAAATGTCTCCTGAGTGCTCAACCCGCGAATATCATAGGCAATAATGGTCACGACATATTGGCCCGGAAAGTAGCTGAAAAAGCTATAAACACAGCCCTGGACACCATCATTTCTTTCGGTCACAGTTCCGATATTGGATGCAAAATAAAGCTTGTCTCCATCCGGATCCTTGATCTCTATCGGGATTGTAAACTCCTGGCCTGCCTTGATCACCTGTGGGTTTTGGACCTTTCTAGTCACCACGGGGGCGTGATTGTACCATGTCCCGGGCGTGGCAATGACGAGCTCAAATCCCGACCGGGCATACAGGCCCCGATTGTCTCGGACAGTGACGTCGATCCAGTGAACCCCTTCGAAATGGGGTGTGAAATTGATCACGCCCGTAAACGGGTCGATGATACTCTCCTGCCATGGGCCATATTGATAGGAGGGTTGCCCGTCAATAGTGGCAGTATATACAAGGATATCCGAAAGATCGGGGTCTCTGGCAAGTATGGGTATTTCGAGTTCATTGCCGACATAACCCACGACATTATTCAACTCCTCGAGATAGGGTGGATGATTTGTAATCGGGTAGTTGATCACCGACAGGATAAATGTTTCCACATCCGAAAGCAGGCCATCAGTTACCATAATCGTGATGACCAGGTCATCGAATGTCTGTGGCAAGAAGTATAAGAGAGCCACATTGGGTGAGATGGGAGAATTCGGGTCATTCGGATCGGATGGCAGCCTATATAGGAGGTTTGTGGGGCCGATTCCGTTGGCCCCATATCCACCGATGGTAGCTGTAAAGTCCAGGAAATCGCCATCCGGGTCTCTTGCCGCAACCAAATAAGAGAAGGGCATAAATATGCTTGCATATTGCGGTCCGATTCGCCATAATTCGGGCGGGTTATTATTCAGGAATGCCATATCATCATGAAAATGGATCTCATCCAATCGAAAACGGCATCCCTGAATGACAATGCCCACAATCTTATCGACCTCTTCGCCTGACATGGCTTTCTGCAGATCCGCCTCTATATCTCTTACCACCAAGTGCCATGTGCCGTCCTGAAATCCCCTTCCCAGATAAACAAGAATCTCATCCTCGACTATTTGGGTCTCAGTAAGATTGTCTTTTGGGATATAGGTCAACCGCTGAGTGCTGTCATTTTTTGTCTTGACAAGAACTGTAAAATGAAACATCTGAAAGGATTCTATGGCAAATTCGCTCCAGATCTTGAATGAGATGATTTTTTTATCAATGTAATCCCCGGTTTTAGGATTAAATGTATCGAAGTTAAAGATGGTATAGGGTGTCAGATTGTTAAAGATGCTCGGATTATATATGACTTCCAGGACTCTGCTGCCTTCTTGCAGGTCAATAGTGGTTCTCATCGCCCCATATCCGATGCCATATCCAAATATCGGAAATTGAGGGTCCGATGTATGCCATCCATAATTATGGGGGGAAGTCCAATATTCAAAATCATCGAATATCAGCATTTCGCTTTTTGCATGTTTAGTATCGATAAGAATGGATAGTAAAATAATGACAGAGAGAAAAAATATAAATTGATCAAGAAGGTGGTATCGTTTTCTCATAACTCCCCCCCAATTACTATAAAAACGATCTGATAGATGAACCAGATTTTAATTCCGGCACAGTAAAGAGCAATAATTATGCCATATTACGGTTGAGACATTATTGGCAAAACCTCTTGATTTATAAAAATATTATACGTTTTTGTCATAAATCGGTATGTGAATGAAATGTCATATTAGCCCATTATTATGAAAATAAATTCATAATATTATATATGGTTTATGTATTGAAGAAAAACCCGAGGGGCAAATCACCGGAAGACCCTGTCAGGAGAGGTAAAAGACTCGCTCCCAAGGTCAACTGGTATGGCAGCAGGAGGTTGGAATAACCGGGCAGGCCTATATCAAATTGTTGGGATAGTAAACCCGGCCATAGCCATTGGAAGGGATCCGGGATGAAAAGCGGATAACTTTGGGAAGTCTGGAGATATGGGGAAGAATATATTGGATTCAGAGGAGTCAACTCTCCGTTAATGGTTGCAATGGGATTGCTCCGGGTCTGGGTAACAGAAATCGGATTAAAGATTTGCGGAGTCTGAAAGAACTGGGGTATGGGAGAGAGGAATAAACCGGAAGATAGGAATAATGCCTCAGCGGATGCAATGGTCGCCTGGCTGGAAGCGATCACTGCGGCATTGGCATTGACAAGGCCATAGCCATAATATGGGTCCCATCCTAAATCTCCCAGGTCCAGGGCTGTCTGTTTCAGGATCTGATCCACTTGTGTCGGGCTGAGGATTCCTCCGCTCATGGATTGCATGAGTGCAACCACACCGCTTACATGAGCGGCCGCCCAGGATGTCCCTCGCCCTAAAAACAGATTGAAGGATGTAAAATTCGTACCGTCATGGGACTGCTGGAGGATGCCGTCCGGATAACCGTCCAGATTTTGATCCACATTCAGATCTCCGCCGGGTGCGCAGATATCGATTTCGGTCCCATAGTTGGAATAATCCCCAATGGTGAGATCATACCGTATACCGCTCACAGATATACAGACAGGGTATGACGCCGGATAGTTGGGCAGATCCGTGCTGTTATTCCCGGCAGAACAGACCATGGTCACACCATTATTATATGCATAGTCTACTGCCGTTTCCAGAGACAGGGTGGGGTTGTTGCCGAAACCAAAACTCATATTGATTACCTGTGCCCCGTTGTTCACGGCAAAATAGATCCCGTTGACGATATCGGTGAGTGCGCCGTTTCCCTGATCGTCCATGACCTTTACCGGCATAATGGTAGCATTGAAGGCCACACCCGCACATCCGTAAAGATTGTTTGTGGTCTGGGCGATTGTGCCTGTGATATGTGTGCCGTGTCCATCATCATCGTCCGGATTGGCATCGTCATTGACAAAATCCCAGCCCGCCGTAAATTTCGTCCCTGCCAGGTCAGGTGCCTGCGCATAGATATCAAAATTTTCGAATGCCGCACCAGTATCCAGCACGGCTACAGTCACACCAAATCCTGTGGAAAGATTCCATGCGCTTTCCAGATTGATAGCCCTGAAGTTCCACTGGTAAGCATAATAGGGGTCATTAGGGATGAAGGATACCTGGCCGATAAAGTTTGGTTCTGCCAGAAGAACAATGGCCTCCATATTCAGGCGTACAATCAGTGTCTGAAGATTTATAGTGGGAGATGTTAAAACGGTCCTTGCCCCGGAAAGGGGACTCGCTGATATCTCTCTCAGTCCATAGAGGGCATAGAGTGATAATATTTGCACAGGGCTGGTGCCCGGTTCAAAATAGAGGATCACCTGATTCGGTATAAATCTGGGAACGGAAAGCCTGGAATAGGTCTGTTGAAGCAATAAAGGTACGTACTGGCCGGTGCACGGAAATGATAAAAACCCGGTCAAACCAAATATGATCAAGGCGATACGGAAATGCTTCAGATAATGCTTCAAAAAAGCAGACCGGACTGTTGGACAGAACCTTCCATCAGTTCGTGCCTGTCTTGTCATTGCTCCCCCCTTTGCGTTACTCTCTGATCTTCAAGAAAACAAAAACATGTTAACCTGACTTACTTTAGCTACATACATAGAAGGTCTTAGAGCAAATCTTATGCCCAGGATATGGAGCGCATGAAAAATTGAGAAAACTAATTGTAGGTAAAGGGATTTTATTAAAAGGACGGCTACGGATATGAGATTAAAAGGGGATGGGTGTTTGTGAAAAAAAATATACAAAAAAGAAAAAATATGAATTTATGTGCATATATTCATTGAAAGAGAAATGAACTTGCACAACACTTTATTCTTTCCGGAGAAAAGAGGAAGTATGAAAGATCCCTTTCCTGCGATCCCTTCAATAAAAAGGTGCCGCTTATTACGGCATATTCAGGCGGTGTCTGCTTGTGGAATCTCTCGATCATTCTGT
Source organism: bacterium (assembly GCA_049472295.1). Lineage (GTDB taxonomy): Bacteria > SZUA-182 > SZUA-182 > DTGQ01 > JAFGSM01 > JBLIRM01. The sequence goes on from JBLIRM010000098.1 coordinate 8,563, forward strand.
CCTGGATCCATTCGTAGTTGCCGCCACCGATCCCGTGGATGAAGATATCCAATCTGTAAAGCCTCAGAAAAATGGTTAAAGTGACGGCCCTTGGCAGGATTGTCAATTTTTTGAAGTCCATGTTTTTTATATCCTTTTTAAAGCATCTCGCCCTTTTCCCCTCTCTTATTATCCAGAACGGGAGTTCGTCATCCTCCAATTTTTGGAAGGGATAATTTTTATAGCGGAAACGGAAGATGTTCCGGAATTCATCAATGGCCGTATTGAACATCTCTCTGAAAGCGTGTTGATCTTTATAGATTTTTAAGAAGAATTCTGTGTAATTTTTATCCTTAATAATTAAATCGGACAGGAATTGATAGTCCCTTTTGATCCCATAAAATGCCAGGAAACTCTCAGCCAGAACCTCTTTGAGGAACCTTCGTTTGCCTTTTTTCAGGAAAATCTCTTTAAAATCCTGGAAAGGGGAGAGGATTTCCCTCTTGTTGAAAGGGATGTTTTTCTCCATCTCATCCTGCACCCGATTGAAAAATATTTGATAGGTATCCTCCTTGGGTATACTGTAATCCATCAGGACACGGTCGTTGACTATAAATCTCATCATTTTTGAATAGCCTTCGGATGTGGGAATTTTTGCATGGATGTTCACTTGATCGGTATCCAGAAATATGATCTCCTTTTGGGCCCTGGGGAGTGATTCCAAGACAAGAAATTTCAGACTGACGCCAGGATTGAAAAAATAGGGTTGATGGCAGACGCCGATCCTTGTTTGCTCAGTTAGCCGGGATATAAGATATTCGGGTTCGGGTAAGAAAAGGACCTCACCATCCTGTGACGGTGGTTTGAGTAATTTCCTTTTCATAAAATATCGGATAGATTATTAATCTTAATTGGCTCTTTTGAGTAAATGGCTTCCGCATATTCCGTTTGTATGAGCATTCCCAGATAATGATTGTGCATCTCGATGGCATCGAAGATGAATTCATTCTTGGGATTTTCAATAAATTGAGATCGATAACATCGGATGGCTTCCATCTTGTCCTTGAATTGCTGCGAGATATCCATGAGAAATGTAAATTGCGGCAATATCCTTAAATGGGAGCAGAAATAATAGAAAAGATGGGGCGGATAATAGGGTTCTCCTGCCATTTCTGTCCTTGTGTATTTTGCGTAGAATCGGGCCGCCTCTGAAATCTCAGTGGCAGCCGTATGATCAGGGTGTGAATCTTCGGGGTAGGGACAGAACAATATATCCGGCCGGTATAACCGGATTTTTTCCGCCAGCAGAATGCGCGCCTCTTTGGTGTCAAAAAGATATCGATTATCCAGGCCCAGATTGAGCCGATCGTCTATTTTCAAAATCCTGTTTGCCTCTAAGGTTTCCTTTCTTCGCTTCTCCTCCGTTCCATAGGGCGTCGGTTCTCCGGAAGTAAGGTCCACAATGAATACCTTATGCCCTTTTTGTCTGGCATTGATGATCGTTCCACCTATACCCAATTCCGCATCATCCGGATGAGGGGCCACAATCAGAAATCTTTTTTCCAGCGTTTCATCTATCACTGGGGCTTCTTCAAACCTTCCTTTGATCTTACAAAATAAAAATGATTCCTGTCACATATTAACATCCTTTAGGGATTTTTGGAATATCATATGCGTATCCGGCTTCTTCATGTATTGGGGAATGAATAGAGATCATCAATCTATGATTTGAATTAAATAGAGGGCGGCGGAAAAAATGCCGCCCTCGTCAGACCCATACTTCAGGACAAATTCATACCTGTCAGAATGGAAGAATAGGGGGCAAGCCAAAGATTTGTGCCGCAGTCAACAGATCAAGAAAGGGTTGTCCCCTAAGACCATAGGTCAGAGCAAAGGTGGCATTGGCCAGGGGGATAAGATACTCGATATGCCCTACAGATGTTGCATCGATTAGGCTCCAGGTGCCAAGAAATGTAATGGGGGCTGGAGCACCGGTCAGAGGATCCAGGAGATAAGGTGGCGGCCAGGGATGCAGACCATAAACCTCATCAAAGAATGTCAATCCGCCGCCAAAGAGGGGAGGTGCATTATACAGTGCCCAGGGTAAAGGCTGACAAGGATCCCACGCCAGACAAGGCTGTATTGGAAGCATCGTGGCAGCGGTCAGTTCGGTTACTAAAGGGGCTGCTAAACCGGTCACAGGATTTATAGGTGACAGTATTCCCGACCATAGGGGCCAGAGGACATTATAAGGTGGCATGAGTGCCCAATACTGTGCCTCAGTGGTGGAATGTTTGATTACTCCAATAATGGCCATACTGATAAAGATTATAAGAATGAATAATGATAAAAATAAAAATTTCCTTTTCCTAAACATAAATTCATCTCCTAATCTTTTTTGGGTTGCAGATTAAACGTTTCCATTTCCTAATAAACCCTCATGCACCTTCGGGGCGCCGCGAATTATGAAAATAGAGTTTTATTTTCGAGAAAAAACCCTCATGTCACTTTGTGGCACCACGAAGAATGAAAATATAATTTTCAAAAGAATATGTGATATTTTCGGAAGAAATTTTACCTTTATGCGGTTTCATATTTAACTCATTAAGGTATTCCGCCGGCAAAAAAGATGGGGGTACCCCAGATATCTGCAAATGTCAATAATGAAGCTGGCTGTATACCCAGTATGTCTCCAAAACCAAGCAAATAGGTCAGGTTGGCTAACTCAAAGATATACTGTGTTTCTTTGAGATCCGGTAGTGGGGAAAGTGAATAAAGTAGCGGCAGGGTAATCGGTATGGGCGCTCCGGCAGCATCGAGGAAACTGGGCGGCGGCCAGGGATTCAGACCGTAAAGCACATCAAAGAATTGGACACCTGTGGGTCCATTAAAAAAGAACCAGGGCATGACAATACTCATTGGCCATGAATAAGCATTGGGATTCAAGCCCAGAATAGGCTGGACCGGAAGAATCGTATTGCTGGCCAGTTCGTTTATCAGAGGTGTAGGCACACCAGTTATCGGATCCACTGGTGACAGGGCAGGTGACCAAAGAGGCCAGAGGATATTGTACGGGGGAAGTGCCTGCCAATTCTGGGCCTGAATGGTATGAGCAAAAGCAAGACCCATCATGATTGAAATTGTAATGATTAAGATCAAATATCTATTCTTACACATAATGTACCCCCTTACTAAATGATTGGTGTGGGTAAAGCAGTCAGAGGTGTCACTCCCCAGATGTCTGCAGTGGTCAACAAGCTTGATATGGGCACCCCATATTGATAGGAAAAGATGGCATTGGCCAGTGGGACAAACCAACCGAAGTGGGATAGTCCTGGTGGACCTAAGAGCGTCCATGTCAAAGGAAGGGTAATGGGTGCCGGGGCGCCCGTCAGAGGATCCAGCATATAGCTTGGAGGCCAGGGATTCATCCCATAATAGACATCCCAGTATACCAATCCACCACCCAAAGCAAGCGGGGCATTGTAGAGTAACCACGGAAATGCTTCTACACCGGGCTGCAACGGATCCCATGCCATGCCAGGCTGAACGGGAAGAATGGTGTTCCGGGTGAGCGAGGTCACTAAGGGCGTCGTGCCGAGACCCAAAGCCGAATCAAAATCTGTTACCAGGGGCGGAGACCAGAGAGGCCAGAGGACATTATAAGGTGGAAGGGGTGTCCAATATTGAGCCTGGGTCAAGGTAGGAACAATTAGAGCAATGGTGGTCACTAATATAAAGCTAAATATAAACATATTAAATATAAAGTAAGGTTTTTTCACTTTACAC
>JBLIRM010000099.1:0-12182 GCA_049472295.1 bacterium
GAAAGGGTATTGAGGGAGATCTGTCATTTTAGCACAGGCATGGGATTTAAGATTCTTGGGCTAGTCCCATCCCCCATAAAGGGGCCGAAGGGGAATAAGGAATTCCTTCTTTATGCAGTCAATGAAAAATCCGGGAGAGGGATCGATTTGGAGGAGGCTATAATGAAGTCTTTGCAGGAGAAGGATTAGATCTTCATCCTATCTTCCATGTCGAAGCCTTTCTGCAAGAAAACCCGGCAGACCAGCTTGAATGATCTTGGACTGAGCGGTGTCCACGTCGTATTCCAGGCGTTTGAATTCCAAGGTTTGATTTTCATCGTCATAGACCACCAGGCAGGCACGCCAATCACCATCCCTGGGTTGTCCGATACTACCCACATTGATGATATATCGATATTCAGCCCTGAGAGGGAACAGAACCCTTTCCTCTCTATATAATGAGCCGTCGGGACCAATCCCTATCACAATGGGTGAATGGGAATGCCCGATAAAACATAGAGGTTCTTGAAAGCCCATAAAGTTTTTCTTAGCGTCATCCAAGGTCATGACATATTGCCATTCTTCAGGTCGGATGGGTGAAGAATGGACCAGGAAGATTTTTTTTGGAATCCTCTTGATAAGAGGAAGGGTGGATAGATATTGCTTTTCTTTTTCATCCAAATGATTTGAGGTCCATAACACGGCCTCTTTGGCATAAGGATTAAAAAATTCGATATTGGTCAGTCCTACGGCGGCATGATCATGGTTACCGGCCAGGGAGACATGCGCGATCCTACGGACCTCGGAAAGGCATTCCCTTGGATTTGCCCCGTATCCCACAATATCGCCGAGGGAGTAGACTTTCGCCTCCGGATAACCTTCGATGAATCGGATGAGGGCCTGAATCGCCTCCAGGTTTCCATGTACATCTGAGAAGATAATGGTTTTCATAATCAATCTACAGAAACAGCCGAGAGATTAAACCTTGGGTTTCAATATATATGTTTTATCCTTCAGCCAGCTGATGATGGTGTCTTCCTGACGGTGATCGTTGGATAATATGGTGATTTGTTTGTCTTCCTGGGCACACTCCCTGACACCGGTAAAAAGGTCGTCCATTGTCTCGGATAGATTTAAGTGGGGCAGAAAGAGGTCATGAGGATAAAGACCAAAATGGGAGATCTTTAAACCGTCCAATACCCTGACGGTATAACAGCCAATTTCTTTGAGCATTCCAAGTTTCAGGCTTTTGGGACTCCCAGCGCCTATGATGAGTAAGAAGTGTGCATGGATTTTTGTGCCGGTAACCAGGAGCAAGGACTCGCAAAACCGGCCTGTAACCTTGTTATTGAGGATCAGATCGGATATTTGACCATCCATAATCCAGTCCACATATCCGGCGATTCCCTTTGGAGGGCGACTGTTTGAAAAGATATAACTGACAAGCACTTGCCCGGAATAGGTATGTGCTTGTCTATGTGTTGTCAGTGTTAGGGCCATGTTTCTCTTCGTATTTATTATCTGCCTTGTCCTTCAATTCCTTGCATATGCGATCCAGGATACCATTGATAAATCTTCCGGAGTCCTTTGTTCCAAAGGCCTTGGCCAATTCGATGGCCTCGTTGATGGTCACTTTTGCGGGGATGCTCTCAAAATAAAGGAGTTCGAATATGGAAAAACGCAGCAGGTTTCGATCCACAACTGCCATTCGATGGATATCCCAGTTTTGAGCGTACTTTTTGATTATGTTATCGATTTCTTTCAGATGTTCCATGGTCCCCCGGACAAGGACATTGGTAAAGTCCGCGATATCAGGATCCGCAGGAGTGAGTTCCCAGAACAGCTTTAGCCCTTCTTCCCAGTTGTTGCGGTTTATGTCCTGTTGGAAAAGGACCTGAAGCGCAAATTCTCTCGCCTTTCGTCTCTTTCCCATATTAATTGATGGGCCTTCTTAGGCCTCTCCTCCGATTTTTCGATAGAGATCCACCATTTCTATGGCTGCCATGGCCGCATCCCACCCCTTGTTTCCTGCCTTGGCACCGGCTCGCTCAACAGCCTGCTCAATAGTCTCTGTAGTAATCACCCCGTAGATTACAGGTATGTCGTTATCCAGGGCGATCTTTGCAACCCCTTTTGTGACTTCCGCACTGATATACTCGAAATGGGGGGTTTCTCCACGGATAACGGCTCCCAGACAAATGATCGTATCATAGCTTTTCTGCCGGGCCATTCTGGCTGCGGCGTATGGAATCTCAAAAGCCCCGGGCACCTTTACCACTTGGATATTTTCATCCTCTGCACCATGTCGTGTGAGGGCATCAAGGGCGCCGGCAAGAAGCTGTCGTGTTATGAAATCATTGAATCGGCTGACAACAATCCCGATACGAATCCCATGGGCCTTGAATTCTCCTTGAATGACAGCAGGCATCTTTTTTCCTCCTTTTGCTACATTTTATTCCGGTTTATAGGGTTAAAAGGTGGCCCATTTTCTCCTTTTTGGTTTTGAGATACTCAATGTTTGAGTTGGAGGGCGGAATGAGAATGGGCACCCTCTCCACGACCTCCATGCCGTAACCCTCGAGACCCACGATCTTTTTGGGATTATTGGTCAAAAGGCGGATCTTTCTGACACCCAGGTCAGCAAGGATTTGAGCACCAATACCATATTCACGAAGGTCTGCCTCAAAGCCCAAAGCTTCATTTGCCTCCACCGTATCTTTGCCATTGTCCTGGAGTTCATATGCCATCAATTTATGCATGATACCGATGCCTCGTCCCTCCTGATTCATGTAGAGGATGACACCCTTGCCCGCTTCATTGACCATGGCCATTGCCTGATGCAATTGCTCCCCGCAATCACATCTCAACGATCCGAATGCATCTCCCGTGAGGCAAGAAGAATGGACCCTCACCAACACGGGCTCATCCTTTTTCCATTCCCCTTTGATCATGGCAATATGCGTCTCGACCTCTATCTCTGAGTGATAGGCAAAGGCCTTAAATTCTCCGAATTTTGTGGGCAGAGAAAATTGAGCCACTTTTGATATCAGCTTTTCCGTTTTCATGCGATATTTTATGAGATCTTTAATCGTAATGATTTTGAGATTATGGGCCTTTGCAAAGGGGATGAGATCGGGGACCCGGGCCATGGTCCCGTCATCTTTCATAATCTCGCATATGACGCCCGCAGGGTAAAGGCCCGCCATTCTGGATAGATCAACAGCGGCTTCCGTCTGTCCGGCCCTGTTTAGCACACCGCCCTTTTTGGCCCTTAAGGGGAAAATATGTCCCGGGCGGGCCAGGTCATAAGGTTTTGTATCCGGATCAATGGCGGTTTTGATGGTTTGAGCCCTGTCAGCAGCGGATATGCCGGTAGTTGTCCCCCTGATTGCATCGACAGACACTGTGAATGCCGTCTCAAATCGGGAGGTGTTATCCTGGACCATCAGAGGGAGTTGAAGCTCGTCCAGCCTATCCTCCTCCATGGGCAGGCAGATGAGACCCTTTCCGTACTTTGCCATAAAATTGATAGCCTCGGGGGTGACCTTACTGGCAGAGATGGTCAAATCCCCTTCGTTTTCCCTGTCTTCGTCATCCAGTACAATTACCATCTGTCCTTTGCGGATGGCTTCGACAGCTTCTGAAATACTGCTAAATTTCATCATTCAATCCTCGTATAAAAATCCTGTCAAATTCAGATCTTTTTTTGTCAGCCCCTTTTTTTTCTCTTTTACCCCGGGGAATGGCTTCACCTGTAATAATCGATCCACATATTTGGCAATAAGATCCGCTTCCAGATTCACCCGGTCTCCCTTCCGCCTTTTCTTGATATTGGTATGCTCCCATGTATGGGGGATTATGGTAACCCAAAAGGATTTTTCTTCAATTGAGGCAATCGTTAAACTGATGCCGTCAATCGTCACAGAGCCCTTTGAAACCACATAACACCTGATTGCATCAGGGATGGAAAACTTGATTTGTCTGCCCTTTATTTCCTCTATGGGTGTTGTGACATCCACATGCCCGGTTACAAGATGACCCCCGAGTTCCTGGTTTAGCCTGAGGGGACGTTCCAGATTGACCAGATCTCCGGGTCTTAAGATACCCAGATTGGTATGATTCAGGGTGGTCAGGCTGAGGTCATAGATCCCCGTTTTTTTCCCGATACCGGTTAAGGTGAGACATACTCCATTTACAGCCAGACTTTGACCAATCGTCAAACCATCTTCCCTGAAAGGTAGCGTCAGAGTCAAGGTTTTACCGTCAGTACGGGGAAGTAAAGAAACGACCCTCCCAAGGCCCTCAATGATACCAGTAAACATATCTTTTATATATTATAATATTTTTAACTAATTTTACAACCCAGAGGTGACCATACACAGGGCAGGGATTTTTGTACATAGCCCTCCACCATTAAATCATCACCCAGTTTTTTTGCCTTAATGTCGTAGATCTTGATGGCTTCTTCCAACCTTGCAATCCCTTCGCCTTGTATGGCGCTTGGTGCTTGTTTGCCACCGATGATTTTGGGTGCGATAAACATAATCACCTTGTCCACAATCCCTTCCTGGATCGCAGATGCATTGATCCCGGGGCCTCCTTCGATAAGCAGGGAAGTAATTTGGAATTTTCCCAATTCATTCACCATGGCTTGCATATCCACACGGTTTTTGTTTTTTGGCTTCACGAAGAGTACCTTGCCTCCGGCTCCCTCAATTTTTTTGATCCGATCCATAGGGGCATTCAATGTGGTGATGATAATATTTCCGGCGTCCGATTCCTGTGTGAAGATCCTCATCCGGATAGGTATTCTCAAAAGGCTGTCGATCACCACCCGAACGGGATCTCTTCCACGGCTATTTTTGAGACGGGTGGTGAGTCTGGGATTATCCCTCAATATGGTCTCTATCCCTACAAGTGTGGCATCGATCTCATTGCGCAAATGATGAACGAATTGCCTCGAGGATTCGCTGGTCACCCACCTGGATTCGCCTGTCTTTGTTGCGACCTTGCCATCCAGGCTCATGCCGCACTTAAGAATGACAAAAGGGGTCCCTGTAGTGATATATTTGAAAAAGTATTCGTTGAGTTTCAGCGCAGCCTTTTCGAGAACGCCCAGTTTGACATCGATCCCCTTTTGCTTGAGGATTTCGATACTTTTTCCGTTGACCAGAGGATTCGGATCCTTGACTGATATCACTGCTCTGGAGATGCCTGCCTTTATGATATCTTCAACACATGGGGGCGTTTGCCCATGATGGCAGCAAGGTTCCAGATTGACATATAAGGTGGCCCCCTTCGCCTCTGCGCCTGCATCCAGAAGGGCCTTGGTCTCCGCATGCTGATCCCCATAACGTGCGTGATAGCCCTGACCGACCACTCGGTCTTTTTTAACGATTACCGCACCTACCAAGGGATTTGGGCTGACTCTTCCCTTGCCCTTTTCTGCGAGTTTCAAAGCCATTTTTATATATTTTTGATCTTGCTTATCCACCAATTTCTCCCTCGGTTTCTTTGAAAAGGGCTTCAACAAACAAAGAGGGATCGAATTCCCGGAGGTCCTCTATCCCCTCTCCGACCCCAATAAATTTGACCGGAATCTCCAGTTCATTGGCAATACTGATAATGATTCCGCCCTTGGCAGTACCGTCCAGTTTGGTCAGGGCGATGCCGGTTACTCCTATTTTTTCATGAAATTCCCTGGCCTGCTGTATGGCATTTTGCCCGGTTGTGGCATCCAAAACAAGGATAACTTCATGCGGGGCGCCCGGCAGTTCCCTGCTGATGATCCTTTGCATCTTTTCCAGTTCTGACATCAGGTTTTTCTTGGTATGAAGACGGCCGGCCGTATCTACGATCACACATTCGAAACCCCTGGCCTGGGCCGCACGAACGCCATCAAAAACAACTGCAGAGGGATCGGCGCCGATTTGGTGTTTAATCAATTTAACATTAATTCTGTCGGCCCAGATTTGAAGTTGTTCATTCGCAGCAGCGCGGAATGTATCCCCTGCCACCAGGAGCACCTGGTTGCCCTGCTGCTGGAATTTGTAAGCAATTTTTGCGATAGTTGTGGTTTTTCCAACACCATTCACACCCAGTACCATCATAACAAAAGGCTTGTGTGAATCGGTTTTGAGAGGGGCCTGTGCCTTCTGGAGGACCTCGAACAGGATCTGTTTCAAGATCTCTATTGCAGGTGTATCCTTTTGTTTTTCAAACCTGTCCTTAAGTCGGCCAATGGTCATGCTGCTTGTTTGTACTCCGCAGTCAGCCAGAACAAGGGCCTCTTCCAGTTTTTCGATGAGTTCCGTATCAAGACTGACCCGGTTTTTGAGCAAGGCTTCCATGCGTTTTATGAACCCATTATGGGTCCTGCTCAATCCCGAACTCAGTCTTTTAAACCAATTATTCTTGTTATTTACAGCGTATGTTTGATTCATGACTGCTTGCCGATCCATTCATTTCAAGATGACAATGATATTTGTAGGTATTTGTAACCATTCATCCTGTTTCAGATTGCAGGTCATTGTGAGTGAAGCGAAGCAATCTTTTTTTTGAGATTGCCGCGTCGCTGCACTCCTCGCAATGACAATATGGAAATGCGGTGAACGGTTACAGGTCTTTATCATTTTGTGTAGATGCCCGGAGCAGAGAAATTAAATCAGGACAAGAGTATCTCAATAGTATCTTAATTCCTTTAGATACCTTGCCGATTCCTCAGCAAATTTGCTGCCGGGGGCCTTTTCGATCACTGACATGAAAGTCTGTTTCGCTAAAGGGATATCTCCTAACTCCAGATAAGATTGTGCCAGATGGTATCCGATTTCCGCCTGCAGGGAGAAATCCTCGGATGTTGCATCCGCCTCCAGTTTTTCCGCCTCTTTAAAGCTGATGATGGCGGATGCAACATCCCCCAACTTAAACAGGACCTTGCCCAGTTGTAAATGGGTATCTATATAAGAGTTGTTTTCTTCCTTGGACCTTTGGAGAAATTCGTATGACTTTCTCAATTCTCCCAGGTTCATATACGCACAACCCATATTATAATATGCAAATCCCGGCGTGGAATAATTAGGATACTCCAGCGCCACCTGGCAGTATTGTATAACATCCTTCCATCTGCCTAATTTAGCCAGCACTGCCGCCATGTTGTTATAATATTCCGGGACTTGAGGATTCAGTTCAATGGCCTTTTTATAAGAACTTCTTGCCTTTTCGAAATGTCCCTGAAAATAGTAAATCAAACCCAAGCCAAAGTAGGCCCGGTCGTTTTCAGGGGCAGTACCCCTGGCCTTTTCAAATTCCTCATAGGCCCTTGCAAGATTTCCCTTTTCCAGATAAACCAAACCATATTCATATTGCTGGGTTGATTTCTTAATCAGCTCTTCCCTTGATGCACAGCCAATCAAAAATGCCATTATGCACACACAGATGAGAAGGGTCTTTATTATTTGATTTTTATGTAAATTCCGTAAATAAAGCAAATATGAACCTCCATGTAGATCTTTATTTAGTCAAGCCTGACTATTCTGTCGCAGGTGACATTTCGCCCATTTTTTCCAGCACATCCTGAAGCTCTGATAATTTTTCCCCGTAATCGGCCCAGTTCCCTGCCCTTTGATATTGAAGCGCTTCGAAATAGAGGTCATTGGCCCGTTGGATCAGTTCCGATAGGGATGAAGTCTCCGAAATGGGAACAGAAACCCCTGGAAGCGTTTCTTCCTTTCTTATGCCTTCTTCGCCCCTTTCTTTCATGGGCACTTCTCCCCAAAACACGGCTTTCAATGCCTCATCAAGGGTCTCTCTCATTTTCACGGTTTCACCAAAGACGACGATCACCCTTTTGAGTTCAGGGAGCTCGTCCTGGCTTGCCATCAAGTAGACCGGCTCCACATATAGAATGGACTGATTAATGGGTATGACCAGCAATTCCCCCCTGAAGACCTCAGAACCCCTTTGGCTCCACAGGGTCAATTCACTTGATATTTCCGTCTGCTGGTCAATTCTGGCCTCTATCTGTCTGGGCCCATATATGAGCTTCTCCTTGGGGAATTTATATAACAGGATCTTTCCATATTCCTGGGCGTCGCAACGGGCGCACATCCATGCAATCATATTGTTCTTTTTTTCTCCATAAGGGGTGAAGGGAAGCATGACGAGGAATTCTTCCCGATCATTATCCTCCAATTTTAAGGTCACATAATAGGGATCCATCGGACGATCAAATTGTGAGCTGTCGCTCTGCCCCTCCACCTTTAAAGGGAGTTCCCATAGATCCTCTTTGTTGTAAAAGACCTGAGGATCCTGCATATGGTAAGTGGCAAACATATATGTCTGGATCTTGAAAAGATCTCTGGGATATCGGATGTGTGCACGCAGGTGATCCGGCATCTCTTCGATATCCTTAAAAAGAACGGGAAAGATGCGGCTATAGGTCTGTATGATGGGATCTTCCGGATCGCTTACATAGAAATCCATTCGACCATTGTAAGCATTGATGACGATTTTAACGGAATTGCGTATATAGTTGATCCTGGTTCCCATAAATCTGGCCTGTGCCCTGAGGGCACCAAACGGGGACGTGGGTGCCTGAGGGCGTTGGATGGTGCTGGAGAGGCGGTAGGGCTCTGAGTAAGGATATTTGTCGGTGACTGTATAGGCATCCTGTATCCAATAAAGCCCCCCTTCCGAAAGCACCAGATAAGGATCGTCGTCATAGGTGAGAAAAGGTGCTAATACCCTTACTCTGTTCCGGATCTGGCGGTGAAACATGATGCGGCTTTCGGGTTTGGTATATCCGGTCAGAAAGATCTTGGGATCTGAGAAGCGAAAGGCAAACACGGTTTTTGCCCATAGAGATCCGATAGGCACACCGCCATCGCCGGCATAATTTGTATAGACATTCTTGTCCCCTTTGGGATAATCGAATTCACCGGTTTTATTGTTCACAATGACATAATTGAAGGTATTTTCCCCGTAATAGACCTCAGGCCTTTCAACCTTCAGGTCCGTATCAAACACCGGGGGAATGTCTCTGATCATGAGCATGGGGAGACCTTTTTCAGTCACATGATTCACAGGGCTGAGACACAGTCCATAACCATGGGTATATTTGAATTGCTGGTTTTCAAAGGTCTTGGCTTCATCCGGAAGCTGTTCCTGGACCATCTCCCTGGCTGAGATCATCACCTGCGTATAGCTTCCATCAATGGTATATCTATCCTCGTCGATCTGGCTGAATTTATAATAGGGTCTCAGTTCCTGCATCTGTGCATAGGTCTGTTTGAGGGGTTTTTTATCCCATAGCTTGATATTATGGATTGTGGCGTCATTCGCTTTGATGTCTTCCATGGTCAGGTTTTCAGAGGCCACAAAGTCCTTTTCCACTGTCTTGTCCAATTTATATCCCTGAAGGGTATACTTGATGTTGTTTTTGATATACGGGGTCTCTTTTTTCAGTTCGTTCGGTTCCACAATGAATTTCTGGATGAGGGCGGGATAGAAACCGCTGATCAGGATCGATACCACCAGCATGATGCCCACACCTATCACAGGAAGCTTCCATCCCTTGGAGGAGATGTTGATCCAAAATAGTATTGCGCAGGCAGCCGCAATCACGAGTACGGCCCAGTATGCCACCATCTGGGCATGCATGTCGGTGTAGCTGGCTCCAAAGGCAGCCCCCCTTGGTGAATAAAGAAGGCCGAACATTTTCAATCGTTTATCCCATGCGATCAGGATAAGGATGATCGCACACAGTGTGGAAAGATGGGCCTTTGCACGCCGATCGAAACGGAAATCCCCGAGTTTAAGATGGATGGCCCGGTCTTTAAGATATATAAATCCGCACAGTAGCAAGGATATGACACTGGAATAAAAGAGCCACTTTTGGATGAGGATTTGAATGGGATATGAAAACACAAAGAAACCTATATCTTTACTGAAAATCGGATCCACATGTCCGAACGGGATCCGGTGAATGAATTTAAGGATAGGGTCCCAATAACTCAAAGCCGGCCAGAGGCCCATCAGAATTGCAAGAAAAGCGCTGATAAGGAGAATGAATCGATTGATCTGTTTGGGTTCAAATTCCATGATATGCACTGCATCCTGCCTGCGGATGGGTATCTTCCAATTCAGCCTATTGGGTTTGACAAACCTGGCTATAGCAATGTTTATTAAGAATATGACGAAAAAGGCTAGGGCAAAAAAGAGACATATCAGGATTTTTGCTGTAAACATGGTCCAGAAAACACTGGTGTATTGAACGGCTTTGAACCATAAAAAATCGGTATATATGGTGAAAAATTGCCCTGAAAATACGAAGAGCAGTATGATCAGACTTAAAAGCACAAAGAGCTTATTTCTTTTCATCGAACTTTTTCTCCTTCCAACACGTTTTTAACAGCATTTGGTTTAAAATAATTTTTAACTCAGTGTCATTTCCAATTTTAAATGAGAGGGATAAAAGACAAGGGAAATCACATGAAATAAATGATAAAATTCACAAAATAGTATCACGTGGATGGTTCTTCTGTCAATAAAATTCCTTAGAACACACCCCTTATCATATTCCCTTTCCATCATCGTGATGCAGGTATATTTACTCCAGCGCATCAGGAATTAACATCTCCTCATCAAAGCGAAAATCTTCCCCATTAATGCCTTTTTTCCATCCCAACCTTGTGAGCAAATATGTTACTAAAGCTTATAGAAAGCCTTTATGCAAATTTTTTGTCGGAATTTACAGACCTATAGTGGAAGTCTTCCCTCCCATCCCTGTGAGCCGAAATATTTACGGTTCCTTATATAATCCATAAGTTTGCGCCAGCGTTTCTTTTCCTTTCCTTCTATAGTTGTGAGCGGACATATTTACTGCAGCGTATAGGGGAGCTTTTTGCCGACTTTTCTTTAATTGGAAAGAGCAACATAGTAGCTCCGCTTCGCTCCGCCTGACAAAGTTTTGTTGGAGCATTAGAGCCTTCAAAAAATTCCTTTAAGCACCGAAATGATTTTTGCGAGTACAATTAACCAGAAAAATTAGAAGAGCCTGCCCGTCAAGCGGAGTAAATGTGTCTGGCTCACATCCTTATATGCATTACAACTCAGAACAAGGGATAGAATGATATGAATTAAAGAAGGAAGCTTTAGTATTAGATTGAATGGATATCAAGGCAAGAGAAGGCAGCCTTGGATTAGAATGGATATTTTGCCTTTTTTCAGAAGATTAAGAGCCCATGGAACTGCAAATGACATTGGCCTCGCTGTTTTTGGATTTTTCGAGCATTTCTGCACCTTTATGAAGCAATTCTTCAATCATCCGGGCATCTGTTGGATAGGCTGCAATACCAATACTCAGAGCCTTTTCCTCTTTGACATTATTCACATCAGCCTCTGAATAGGCGAGAAGGATTTGCTCCTTTAATCGTTCTGAGAGAGAGTTGGCCCCTTCAATATTTGTCTCAGGGAGAATTAGAGCCAGTATGCCTGGTTTGACCTGCGAAAGGATGTCCGTATCCCTCAGATTGGCCTTTATAAAATTTCCAAAATGACGCAATTTTTCTGCAACGGTCTCAATGCCGTTTTTCTTGATTTCTTCTGACAGGGAATCAACACTGATTAGAACAATGGAAAGGAATTGCGTATACCTTTTGGCCCGCTTCATTTCCTCATCTAGCCTGATGTTCAGGTAACGGTTATTGTAAAGAAGGGTTACCTCATCGATGAAGATATTGTTTTGGAGATCACTATTGATACGGGTCAGTGATTTATAATCCTCCATCAAATTCTGGAGTTTTTCCTTTAATTTGGAATTTTCATCTTGAAGTTGATCTTGTTCCATATTCATATCCCTTTGCCCCCCCTCCTAACTTAAATAACCAGATAATATTCTTTTCAAAATACAATATATTAAAAAATATTTATATAATTAACTTTTCTTTGTTTGATATTCCAAATAAACTGCAATATCTATGCCATTTTTTGCAAGTCCGTCAAAGGAATCAGAATGTAAACATAAGCCCTTGATTTATTAAACGAATATTGGTTCCTACACCTTCACCTGACCCCTTTAAAAAAGGCTGTATCCTTTTATATTTCAGAATATGGAAAAATACCCTTATGTATAGGGATTCATACTATATGCATCCCATTTCATAACTGGAAGAAAATCCCGGATGCATAAGGCATAACAAAGATCA